>JAGXRS010000241.1 GCA_018335615.1 Hydrogenophaga sp.
ACCACGCTGCGCGCCATCTCCAACCTGCTCAAGGCCGAGCGCGGCGAGGTCACCAAGGGCAGCATCGAGTTGCGCGGTGAACGCATCGAGAACCTGACCCCGGCCGATCTGGTGAACCGCGGCGTGGTGCAGGTGATGGAAGGCCGCCACTGTTTTGCCCACCTGACGATCGAGGAAAACCTGATGACGGGTTCCTACACCCGCACCGACAAGGCCGAGATCGCGCGCAACCTGGAAAAGGTCTACAACTACTTCCCGCGCCTCAAGACGCGGCGCACCAGCCAGGCGGCGTACACCTCGGGCGGCGAGCAGCAGATGTGCGCCATCGGCCGCGCCCTCATGACCAACCCCAGCGTGATGCTGCTCGACGAGCCTTCGATGGGCCTGGCGCCGCAGATCGTGGAAGAGGTGTTCGAGATCGTGAAGGACCTCAATACCAAGGAGAAGGTCACCTTCCTGCTGGCCGAGCAGAACACCAACATGGCGCTGCGCTACGCCGACTACGGCTACATCATGGAAAGCGGGCGCATCGTGATGGACGGTGCCGCGGCCGACCTGCGCAACAACGAGGACGTGAAAGAGTTCTACCTCGGCATGGGCGGCGGTGAGCGCAAGTCTTTCAAGGACGTGAAGTCGTACAAGCGCCGCAAGCGCTGGCTGGCCTGACCCCCCGCGCCGCCGGCGGCGTCATCCCCTCCGGGGGGGCCATGCCAGCGGCCCGGCAGAGCCGGTTCCGCAGCATGCCGGGCTCGCCCCCCTCCATCAATCCTCTTGTACTTGCAGGCCATGACCGATTTTTTTGACGCCCTCGAAACCCGATCGCCAGCCGAGCGGGAGGCCGCGCAGATGGCGGCGCTGCCGGCTCAGATCGCCCACGCGCAGGCCAACAGCGCGGCCATGGCCGAGATCCTCCAGGGGGTGGACGCGGCCACCATCAACAGCCGTGCCGCACTCGCCACCCTGCCCGTCACCCGCAAGCACGAGTTGCTGGACCGCCAGAAGGCGACACGTGCCGCCGGTGGCGATGCGTTCGGCGGCTTCTCGGCGCTGGTGCGCGGGCGCGACATGTCGCGCATCTTTGCCAGCCCGGGGCCGATCTACGAACCCGAAGGCAACCGGGCCGATTACTGGCGCACCGGCCGGGCGCTGTTTGCCGCGGGTTTCCGGGCCGGCGAACTGGTGCACAACAGCTTCAGTTACCACATGACGCCAGGCGCCTTCATTCTGGAGTCGGGCGCACACGCGGTAGGCTGCACCGTGTTCCCGGCCGGCACCGGCCAGACCGAACAGCAGCTGGAAGCCATGGCAGACCTGCAGCCCAACGGCTACACCGGCACACCCAGTTTCCTGCGCATCCTGCTGGAGAAAGCAGCCGAAGCCGGCACGCGCCCCACCAGCCTCACCAAAGCCTCGGTCGGCGGTGAAGCCTGTCCGCCCAGCCTCACGGCCTGGTTCAAGGAACAGGGCGTGGACGTGTACCAGACCTACGCCACCGCCGACCTCGGCCTGGTGGCCTACGAAACCGCCTCGCGCGAAGGCCTGGTGCTGGAGGAAAGCGTGATCGTGGAGATCGTGCGCCCCGGCACCGGCGACCCGGTGCCCGAGGGCGAGGTGGGCGAACTGGTGGTGACCTCGCTCAACCCGGCCTACCCGCTCATCCGCTTCGGCACCGGCGACCTCTCGGCCATCCTTCCGGGCCGATGCCCCACCGGGCGCACCGCCCAGCGCATCAAGGGCTGGATGGGCCGGGCCGACCAGACGACGAAGATCAAGGGCATGTTCGTGCACCCGTCCCAGGTGGCGGAGATCGTGCGGCGGTTTCCGCAGGTGCAGAAGGCCCGCCTCGTGGTCAGCGGCGAGATGGCCAACGACGCCATGTGCCTCCAGGTGGAAACCGCCGAGGTGAACGACGCGCTGCGCGAGGGCCTGGAGACCGCCATGCGCGAGGTCACCAAGCTGCGCGGTCAGGTGCAGGTGGTGCGCCCCGGCAGTCTGCCCAACGACGGCAAGGTGATCGAGGACGCGCGCAGCTACCAGTAGCCACGGCAGCAGCGAAAACGGCCGATTGAGAGGGTTTTCCCGTGTGTAAGGCTACGTAATTTCCGCGATGGCTGGCGCGCCGGGAATGCTTACCATGTGCGATCTCCCCCATCCAGGAACACTTGCATGAAAAAGATCCTTGCTTTCGCCCTGACCGCTGCGGTTTCCGCTGGCGCCTTTGCCCAGGAATTCCCCGCCAAGCCCATCACCATCGTGGTGCCCTTCGCCGCTGGTGGCCCCACCGACCTGGTGGCCCGGCAACTGGCCGAAGCCATGCGCAAGCCACTGGGCGGCGTGAACATCGTGGTGGAAAACGCGGCCGGTGCCGGCGGCACCATTGGCGCCACCAAGGTGGCGCGCGCGGCACCCGATGGCTACACCGTGCTGGTCTGGCACATCGGCATGGCCGCCACCACCAGCCTGTACCGCAAGCAGGCCTTCCAGCCGCTGGAAGACTTCGAGTTCCTGGGCATGATCAACGACGTGCCCATGACGCTGCTCGGTGCCCCCAAGCTGCCGGCCAACACCTACCGCGACTTCGAAAACTACATCCGCGCCAATGGCGGCAAGCTGAACCTGGCCCACGCCGGCCTGGGTTCCGCCTCGCACCTGTGCGGCCTGATGTGGCAATCGGCCATGAAGCTCGACAAGTCCATGACCACCATCGCCTACCGCGGCACGGGCCCGGCCATGAACGACCTGATCGGCGGCCAGGTGGACGTGATGTGCGACCAGACCACCAACACCACCAGCCAGATCGAAGCCGGTCGTGTGAAGGCCTTCGCCGTCACCACAGCCAAGCCGCTGTCGAACCACCGGCTGCTGAAGGACTACCCGTCGCTGCAGGAAATGGGCCTGAAGAACTTCAACCTGACCATCTGGCACGGCATGTACGCGCCCAAGGGCACGCCGGCCGCGGTCACCAAGAAGCTGAACGACGCACTCGTGGTGGCCCTGAAAGACCCCGAGTTCATCAAGCGCCAGGAGCAGCTGGGCGCCATGGTGGTGACCGACAACCGCATGACGCCAGCCGGCCACCGCAACTTCGTGGCCGCCGAGGTCACCAAGCTCAAGGGCGTGATCGACGCCGCAGGTCAGTTCGCCGACTGATTCCGCTGGCATTCCCGACGGGGCGGCATGAGAGGCCCCGACACGAGAATCTCCCAGCCGCCTTCGGGCGGCTTTTTCACGCCTGTGCCCCGCCCAGCGGGCGGGTCACACAGGGGGCAGACGGGGCGGGCCGGCCTGGCTACACTGAATTTCGAGGGTGCCCGCACCTTCCGCACCGCAGAGCGGCGCCGCGACCCGCGTGGTCCGTCCAACAGCCGCCATCCCCACCACCGAGAACAGGAGACACCATGAACCACCCCTCTATCCCCACCGCGTCCCACGTCGGCGCCCCCAGCCGCCGGCGCCGGACGGTTCTGGCCTTGTCGGCCGCGCTGCTCGGTCTGAGCGTGGCGGGCGCGGCCAACGCCCAGGCGGCGTGGCCGTCCAAGCCGGTGCGCATCGTGGTGCCTTTTGCACCCGGCGGCACCACCGATCTGCTGGCGCGTTCCCTGGCACCCGAGCTGGGGCGCGTCTTTGGACAGAATTTCGTCGTGGACAACCGCGCCGGCGCGGGTGGCAACATCGGGGCCGATGCGGTGGCCAAATCGGCCGGCGATGGTTACACCCTGCTCATGGGCACCGTGGGCACGCACGGCATCAACCAGTCGCTGTACGCACGCCTGCCCTACGACCCGCAGAAGGATTTCGCACCCATCACGCTGGTCGCCGCGGTGCCCAATGTGATGGTGATGAACGCCAACCGGGCGCGTGCACTCGGTATCCAGACGGTTGCCGATTTCGTGCGCTACGCCCGCGCCAACCCCGGTCGGCTCAACATGGCCTCCAGCGGCAACGGCACCTCGATCCACCTCGCCGGCGAGCTGTTCAAGGTCCGTACCGGCGTCTTCATGACCCACATTCCCTACCGCGGCTCCGGCCCGGCCATGGCCGACATGATCGCCGGCAATGTGGACGTGATGTTCGACAACCTGCCCTCGGCCATGCCGCACATCCAGTCGGGCAGCCTGAAGGCGTTCGCGGTCACCAGCGCCATGCGCTCGCCCGCCCTGCCCGATCTGCCCACCGTGGCCGAGGCGGCCAACCTGCCCGGCTTTGAAGCCAGCTCGTGGTTCGGACTGCTCGCGCCCGCGGGCACGCCACCCGAGGTGGTGAACCGGCTGCAGCAGGAGGTGGCCAAGGCGCTGAACGAGCCGATCATCAAGGAACGGCTCATGAGCCAGGGTGCGATGCCCAGCGGCAACACGCCCGCCGAGTTTGCGCGGCTGATCAGCGCCGAGATCGCCAAGTGGGCGCCGGTGGTGAAGGCCTCAGGCGCACGGGTGGACTGAAGCACCCCGACCCGGCACCTCGCGGCACGCAAGCCCGCCGTGCCGTGAGGGCTGGCCGGCGCTGCAGGCCCTGCTCAGGGTTGCGTCAGACGCCCCAGACGATCTCCACGCCGGCCTGACGGCAGCGCTCCATCATCTCGAACAGGGGGGCGCAGCGCATGCGCAGGCTCACCACCTCGAACTCGGGCGGCGGGTCGCCATTGGCCTGCGCTTCTTCTTTCTGCCGCTTCTGCTCGGCTTCTTCCTGCTCGATGGCCGCATGCAAAGCCGCCGCCGCCGCGGGAATCTGGTCCGCCAGGATGATGCCCGGTCCCGAAGGATCCTTGCCGAGGATTTCCAGCACGCGCTTGCCGGTGTGGTGCAGCATCACGACGTCACCGGTGTCCCGAGACTTGAAGCGATAGGGTGTGTTCATCCTTGTTCTCCTTGAGGTGGTGAGGGCGGGTCGGTGGCCCAGGCGGTTCGGCGGGTGCCACGGGGCGCGGCAGCCGTCCACATGGACCCCTGGATCATTCTGTCATCAACCGGTCGCCACACTGTCGATCTGGGTCAACAAATCGGGCCGCACGCCGCGCAAAGCCGGGCGTCAGGGTTTCCCCGGTGGACCGTATTTGATTGAGGTCTAAACTAATCAAGCATGAACACCACCCTTCCGGCGCTGCGGCGCATCCTGTGCATAGGCGGCGGCCCTGCCGGCCTGTATTTCAGCCTGCTCATGAAGCGGCGCTTCCCTGCGCTGGAGGTCACGGTGGTCGAGCGCAACCGCCCGTTCGACACCTTTGGCTGGGGCGTGGTGTTTTCCGACCAGACCCTGCAGAACCTGAAAGCGGCCGACCCGGAGTCGGCCCAGCTCATCGGCGACGCCTTCAACCACTGGGACGACATCGAGGTGTTCTACAAGGGCGGGCGCGTGCGCTCGGGTGGCCACGGCTTCTGCGGCATCGGGCGCAAGCGCCTGCTCAACATCCTGCAGGAACGCTGCCTGGCGCTGGGCGTGAACCTGGTGTTCGAGACCGACGTCACCGACGACCAGGCCCTGGCCGAGCAGTACCAGGCCGACCTGGTGATCGCCAGCGACGGACTGAACAGCCGCATCCGCACCCGCTACGCCGCCACCTACCAGCCCGACATCGACACGCGCAAGTGCCGCTTCGTCTGGCTGGGCACCAGGAAGACCTTCGACGCTTTCACCTTCGCCTTCGAAAAAACCGAACACGGCTGGTTCCAGGCGCACGCCTACAAGTTCGACGCCGACACCTCCACCTTCATCGTCGAGGTGCCCGAGGCGGTGTGGCAGGCCCACGGCATCGAGCAGATGAGCCAGGACGAAGGCATCGCGTTCTGCGAGCAACTGTTCGCGAAGTACCTCGACGGCCATGCGCTCATCAGCAACGCCAAGCACCTGCGCGGCTCGGCGAACTGGATCCGTTTTCCGCGCGTCATCTGCCAAACCTGGGTGCACTGGGAACCGATCGCCGGGCGTGACACGCCCATCGTGCTCATGGGCGATGCTGCCCACACCGCCCACTTCTCCATCGGCAGCGGCACCAAGCTGGCGCTGGAAGACGCCATCGACCTCGCTGACGAGTTCCAACGCCTGCCGGGCAGCGACCTGAAGAGCGTGCTGCAGGGCTACGAGGAACGCCGCAGCGTGGAGGTGCTGAAGATCCAGAACGCGGCCCGCAACTCCACCGAATGGTTCGAAAACGTGGACCGCTACACGGCCATGGACATCGAGCAGTTCAGCTACTCGCTGCTCACCCGCAGCCAGCGCATCAGCCACGAGAACCTGCGCCTGCGCGACGCG
>JAGXRS010000242.1 GCA_018335615.1 Hydrogenophaga sp.
TTCAAGCCACCGGCGGGCCAGTCGCGCAGCGACTGGGAAGCCGACCGCCGGGCACGCATCATGCCGCGCTCGCGCATCGACGTCGGCATCAGCGATCTTGTCGTCACCGTCAACGGCGACCGGGCCAACGCCCGCTTCCGGCAGGCCTACACATCGGACAACCTCAACGTGACCAGCCGCAAGACGCTTGACCTTGTGAAAAGCGGCAACCGCTGGCTGATCACGCGGGAATCCACAGGCGCTTGATGGTCGGCTGGCGTCGTTCGCAACAGGGTCATGCCAGCCTCCCGACGGTGTCCTTCAACGCCGGGGGCGCATCGGGCCGTCGCGCGGCGCTGGGCCTGAGCGCACTGGCGGCCCTGGCACTGGGGGTGATGCTGCTGACATCTGCGTGGCGGTCCGTCGGTGCGTCAGCCGCCGCTGCGCCCGGCCTCATCGTCGAGCCCGTGCGCCTCGGGACGGCTGCCGATGCATGGGCCACTGAGCCCGCACCCGCCACGCCCTCACTCGTCGATACGGCCATGGCCAGCGTTCAGTCTGCCGCCCAGTCCCTCGTCGGCAACGCGGCGGGCAGCCTGCCGTCCAGACCGCTCTTGCCGGAGGCCTTCCAGCAGCTGGCGCCTCAGCTGGGGCAGGCCGAAGCCCGGCTGATCGAGATTTACCAGCTGATCGCCCAGGGTGCCCACCGTCCGGCGCTGGCACAGGCCGAATCCCTGGTGCGGGACCACCCGAACTTCCAGCTCGCGCAACTGGTGCTGGGCGATCTGCTGAGCCTGCAGACCCGAGCGGTGCGGCAGCTGGGCGACGTGGCCGATCACCAGGCGGCCGGCGCAGCCGAGCAACTGGCGGCCTTGCGCGACGAATCGCGTCGCCGCATGCGCGCCCTCACCGAGCGCCCACCCGAAGGGCATGTGCCCACCCAGTTCCTGACGCTCTCCAGCCAGAGCCGCCACGCCATCGCCGTCGATGCCTCGCGCTCACGGCTCTACCTGTTCGAAAACACCACCGCTTCCCAGCCAGACGGCAACGGCGCGCCGAGGCTGCGCCTGCTGGGCGACTACTACATCTCGGTGGGCCTCTCGGGCATCGACAAGTCGGTGGAAGGCGACAAGCGCACCCCGCTGGGGGTGTACTACATCACCAGCAACCTCAAGCCCGACAACTTGCCCGACCTCTACGGCGTGGGTGCCCTGCCCATCAACTACCCCAACCCGCTCGACCTGCAGCGCGGCAAGACCGGCAGCGGCATCTGGCTGCACGGCACGCCGCGCGAGCAGTTCGTGCGCGCCCCGCAGGCGTCCGACGGCTGCGTGGTGCTGTCCAACCCGGATCTGCAGCGCCTGCTGTCCACCGTGCAGATCCGCACCACCCCGGTTGTGATCGCACCGGAACTGCAGTGGGTGGAGCCGACCGCACTGGATGGTGAGCGGCGAGCCTTCGAGGACGCGCTGGACGCCTGGCGCATGGTCAAGGGCCGGGGCGACCTGGACCGCCTGAAAGGGTTTTACTCCAGCCGCTTCGCGAACCAGGGGCGCGATCTGGCCCAATGGTGGCCCCGTGTGGAAAACGAAACCCAAACCTTGGGTGCCCGCGAACTGCAACTCAAAGACGTGTCCATCCTGCGCTGGCGCGACCGGGACGACACCATGGTCGTCACCTTCGGCGAGGTGGCCCTGGGCCAGACCCGCGGGGTGACGAAACGACAATACTGGATGCGCGAACGCGACCAGTGGAAGATTTTTTTTGAAGGGACTCTCTGATGCACCGCACCAACCAGCGCCCCAACGCCGCCCGCCGCCTGTTCGGCGTGCTGCTGGCCTCCTCCTTCGTGCTGGCCGCCGGCCTGCCCGCCAGCGCAGCGGCCCAGGACAAGGCCAGCGCCCAGAAGGTGCGCCTGACCACCTCGATGGGCGACATCGTGCTGGAACTCCAGCCCGAGAAAGCCCCGAAGACGGTCGAGAACTTCCTGCAATACGTGCGAGACAAGCACTACGACGGCACCATCTTCCACCGCGTGATGGACGGCTTCATGATCCAGGGCGGCGGTTTCACCGCCGACTTCCAGCAAAAGCCCACGCGCGCGCCGGTTCCCCTGGAAGCCACCAACGGCCTGAAGAACGACCGTGGCACGATCGCCATGGCCCGCACCGCCAACCCCAACTCCGCCACCGCGCAGTTTTTCATCAACGTGGTCGACAATGCCATGCTGAACGCGCCCAACCCCGATGGCCACGGCTACACCGTCTTCGGCCGCGTGGTCCAGGGCATGGACGCCGTTGACAAAATCCGCACCGTGCCGATCGGCAACAAGGGCCCGCACCAAAACGTGCCCACCACACCCGTCACCATCATCAAAGCCACCCTGGAGAAATGACCATGGCCAACCCCCAAGTCGAACTGCACATCGCCAACCACGGCGTCATCACCCTGGAACTGGACGCCGAAAAAGCGCCCCTGTCCACGGCCAACTTCCTGGCGTACGTGAACAAGGGCCACTACAACAACACCGTGTTCCACCGCGTCATCCCCGGCTTCATGGTCCAGGGCGGCGGCTTCGAGCCCGGCATGACGCAAAAGCCCAGCGATGCGCCCATCAACAACGAAGCCAACAACGGCCTGAAAAACGAGCAGTACACCGTGGCCATGGCGCGCACCAGCGACCCGCACTCGGCCACGGCCCAGTTCTTCATCAACGTGGCGAACAACGGTTTCCTGAACCACACCGCTCCCAGCGCACAGGGCTGGGGCTATGCCGTGTTCGGCAAGGTGGTGTCGGGCGCCGACATCGTGAAGAAGATCGAAGGCGTGCCCACCGGCCGCAAGGGCTTCCATGACGACGTGCCGAAAGAAGACGTCGTGATCGAAAAGGCCGTTGCCCTGTAACAGCAACCTGCCGCGCAGGCGGCATGACCGCCGCCTGAACCATGCCCAGCACGGTACCGCCCGACCGCTTCGCCGAACTGCACGCTCCCGCGCAGTGGCAAGCGGTCGAGTTCATTTCAGACCTGCACCTCCACGCCGCCGACCCCACCACCTTCAAGGCCTGGCGCCGCTGGCTGGAACGACCGCTGACGCAGCGGGCCGACGCCCTGTTCGTGCTGGGTGATCTGTTCGAGGTGTGGGTCGGCGACGACCTCCTGGATGCTCCGCCGGCCCACGGTGAAGCAGAGGCCGAACGCGCGTTCTACCGCGCCTGTGCCGCCCTGCTGCGCGTTTACAGCGCCCACACACCGGTGTACTTCATGGCCGGCAACCGCGACTTCCTGCTGGGGCCGTCGGCGCTGCAGCAATGCGGCATGCAAGGCTTGAGCGACCCGACCGTGCTGTGCTTCCTGGGACAGCGCTGGCTGCTCAGCCACGGCGACGCGCTGTGCATCGACGACACCGACTACATGCGCTTTCGCGACACCGTGCGCCAGCCCGCCTGGTCGCGTGAATTCCTGGGCCGGGCGCTGAACGAGCGTGAGGCGATCGCCCGCGCGCTGCGGCAACAGAGCGAAGCACGCAAACACGGCAGTGCCGGCGACCCGCAGACCTGGGCCGATGTGGACGCCGAGGCGGCCCGCGCCTGGCTGCTGCAGGCGCAGGCCAGCACCCTCATCCACGGCCACACGCACCGCCCCGCCCTGCACCGCCTGTCCAGCGACCTGCAGCGGGTCGTGCTGAGCGACTGGGACCTGTCGGCCCAACCGCCGCGGGCCGAAGTCCTGCGGCTTGATCGCCACGGCGTACACCGCCTGCCGCTGGTCCCGGCCCCCT
>JAGXRS010000243.1 GCA_018335615.1 Hydrogenophaga sp.
CGTGCGCCGTGCCAAGCTGTACTACCTGCGTGAGCGCAGCGGCAAGTCGGCACGTATCAAGGAAAAGCTGGGCGCGTAAGCGCACGGCGGTGCCAGCAGCTGGGCGCGCAGCGCCTGGCCTGCGGCGTTCCGAGCCGCTTCTCCCTGCAAAAGAGCCGCTTGATCAAGCGGCTTTTTTGTGCGCGTTCGATTTTCATGCGGGCTGCGTCGCCGTCGCCTTCGGTACCGGGTGTTTGCCGCCGCTGCCGTATGCTCGACAACCCATGCAAGCTTTACCTGTCTTTGACCCGCGCACGGTCCCGGTGGTGGCGGGTGCCAGTGACGGGCTGTCGCCGGCGCCACCCGCCAGCCTCACCCCGCAGGGCTTGCGCGCGCGTTTTCTGAGCCCCCCCGACTGGGCGCCTGAGCTGTGGCAGGAAAAGAAGTTTGCCGACCGCGCGCCTGCGCACGCCGCGGTGTTGCTGCCCCTGGTGATGCGGGAACAGCTCACGCTGATCCTCACCCAGCGCACGGTCCACTTGTCCACCCATTCGGGCCAGATCGCGCTGCCGGGGGGCAGGATCGATGCAGACGACCTGGACGCCACCGCCGCGGCGCTGCGGGAAGCCCATGAAGAGATCGGCCTGTCGCCCGACCGCGTGGAGGTGCTGGGCACCCTGCCGACCTATATCACCGGTACCTCTTTCATCATCACGCCGGTGGTGGGGCTGGTGCGTCCGGGCTTCACCCTGGAGCCCAACCCCTATGAGGTCGACGACGTGTTCGAGGTGCCCCTGGCGTTCCTGATGGACCCGGCACACCACCGCCTCCACGCTTTCGATGTCGATGGCGTTCTTCGCGAGTGGTATTCGATGCCTTACCAGGATGGCGTGCAGGAGCGCTTCATCTGGGGCGCCACGGCGGGCATGCTGCGCAATTTCTACCACCTGCTGCGTGCGTGAACCCGGCGGACAGGGCCGCACCCCCGCCGCTATGATGACGGGATGAGTTTTTTCGCCATCCTCATCGCCTTGCTGCTGGAGCAGGCACGCCCCGTTGCCCACGACAACCCGGTGCACGGCGCGTTGCGCGGTTGGGCCCGGCTGGTGCGCCGCAACCTGGACGCCGGGCAGTCGGCGCATGGCTGGGGGGCGTGGTCGCTGGCGGTGGGCGTGCCCGCTCTGGTGGCCGGCCTGGTGTACTGGGCTTTGTGGCAGTTCAGCACGGTGCTGGCTTTCGCCTGGATGGTGGGCGTCCTGTACGTCACGCTCGGGTTTCGCCAGTTCAGCCACCACTTCAGCGAAATCCGCCAGGCCATGGACAGTGGCGACGAGCGTCTCGCACGCGAGAAGCTGGCCCAGTGGCTGCGGGTGGATGCGGTCACGCTGCCCCGCACCGAGCTGTTGCGCCAGGTGATCGAGCATTCGGTGCTGTCGGCGCACCGCCACGTGTTTGGTGTTCTGGTGGCCTTCGTGGTGTTCTGGGTGCTGGGTCTGGGTCCCGCCGGCGCCGTGTTCTACCGCATGGCCGAATACCTGTCGCGCAACTGGCGCGCCCGAGCCGACGGCACGCCCAGCCTGGCTTTGCAGCATGCGGCTGTGCGCGCCTGGGAATGGGTGGACCACCTGCCCGCGCGCGTGACGGCACTGGGCTTCGCCGTGGTCGGCAACTTCGAAGAAGCCGTGGCGAGTTGGCGGGGTGAAGCCGCCCGCTACGCCCCCGGCAGCGACGGGGTGGTGCTGGCGGCCACCTCGGGCGCGCTGAACGTGCGCCTCATCCCGGCGCCGGCTGCTCTCGCCGAGGGCCAGGTCTTGCTGGACGATCTCGACAGTGGCTTGCGACCCGAACCCCAGTTGGCCCACCTCGGCAGCGTGGTGGGCTTGGTGTGGCGCTCGGTGGTGCTGTGGATGCTGCTGCTGGCCCTGCTGACCCTGGCCCGTCTGCTGGGCTGAGACGAGGAGCTTTCCGTCGCCGCGGTGCTCCAAAGGCCCGTCAGTAGCGGCGCTTGTTCGACAGCTCGTCGAAGAATTCCCGGTACAGGCGGTAGCGGTTCTCGCTGATCGCCAGCGGATCGGTGGCCTCACCCGCGCCGTGTTCCCCCGTCAGCACATGGGCCACCACGGCACAGCCGGGCTCGTGCAGGTGGCTGCAGTTGTAGAAGCGGCAGCTGCCCAGCGTGGCGCGCAGGTCGGGCATCAGGTGGGCCAGCTGCTCGGGTTCGATGTGGTTGAGGCCGAATTCCTGAAAACCCGGCGAGTCGATCAGCGCGGTCTGCCGAGCCGTGTCCACCCAGTACCAGGTGGTGCTGGTGGTGGTGTGCTTGCCCGAATTCAGCGCGCGCGAGATTTCACCGGTGAGGGCCCGGGCCTCGGGCACGAGGCGGTTGACCAGCGTGCTCTTGCCCACACCCGAAGGGCCGAGCACCAGCGTGCGTTTGCCCGTCAGGGCGTCCTGCAGCACGTCCAGACCTTCTTCGCTGCTGGCCGCGGTGTCACCCTTGAGCCGCAGCGGAAGCACGCGGCAGCCCATGCGGCGGTAGGGTTCTAGCCGTTTCCAGGCGCGGTCAAAGCCGGGCTGCACGTCGCTCTTGTTCAGCACGATCAGCACCGGTATGCCCTCGGCCTCGGCGGCGATCAGCGCGCGCGCCAGCTGGCTCTCGGAGAACTCCGGGTCCGCTGCCACCAGCACCAGCACCTGGTCGAGGTTGGCGGCAAAGGACTTGGTGCGCATTTCGTCCTGGCGGTAGAACAGGTTGCGCCGTGGGAGCACCCGCACGATGCTGCCTTCGTCGCCCGTGATCTCCCATTGCACCTGGTCGCCCACCACCACCTGGCTCTTCTTGCCGCGCGGGTGGCAGATGCGGCGCTCTCCGTCGGGGCTTTCCACCATGCAGTGCCGCCCGTGGGCGGCAACGACCAGTCCCGTGCCGGGCGCGGTCGAAGAAGAGGGCGCTTCGGAGGTGCTGGCCAATGTGGCCGCGTGGCGCTTCAAAACGGCATCCCGGCAGACAGGTAGGGCGGCATTCAGTTCTTCAGCAGGGCATCGACCGCTGCGGCACAGAAAAAGTCGCTCACCGAAATGCCGTCCACATCGTGCGTGTTGAAGCGCACCGTGCAGCGGCCGTAGCCCAGGCTCAGGTCGGGGTGGTGGTCTTCCCGGTGCGCCACCCAGGCCAGCGCGTTCACGAAGGCCATGGTCTCGTGGAAGTTGGCGAAGGGGTAGGTTTTTTCCAGCGCGCCGTCGATCAGCTTCCAGCCCTGGGCAGCGTCCCCGTTGAGCTGGGTGAGTTGGGTCACGATCTCGGTGGCCGACAGGGCCTTGCGGTTCTGGTGGATGGGGTTCATGGGTGGGAGTGCCTCAGGCGGTGGAACCCGTCCCGAGCAAGCGCGGCAGGCGCTCGCTGGCGGGCGGGTGGGAGTAATAGAAACGGGCGTACACCGGGTCGGGTGTCAGCGTGCTCGCATTGTCCTTGAAGAGCTTGAGCAGCGCGCTGGCGAGGTCGGCGCCGCTGGTCTGCTGCATGGCGTAGGCGTCGGCCTCGAACTCATGGCTGCGCGACAGGCCGGCCATCAGGGGCGAGAGGAAGAAGGTGAGCAGCGGCATGGCCAGCATGAACAGCAGCAGCGCCAGCGCATGGTTCGGGGCTTCCAGCGAGGGACGCACACCCAGCCCCAGGTAGAACCAGGCCTGGCTGGAGAGCCAGCCCAGCAGGGCGAAACCGGCCAGGCTCAGGCCGGCCATGAGCGCGATGCGCTTGATGATGTGGCGGTGCTTGTAATGGCCCAGCTCGTGCGCCAGCACGGCGTCGATCTCGGGCGGGCTGAGCTGCTGCAGCAGTGTGTCGAAAAACACCACGCGCTTGGCAGCGCCGAAGCCGGTGAAATAGGCGTTGGCGTGCGCGCTGCGCTTGCTGCCGTCCATCACGAACAGGCC
>JAGXRS010000244.1 GCA_018335615.1 Hydrogenophaga sp.
GCCCCGCCGCAGCGCGAGACCTTGCGCAACACCTATTTCGACACCGCCGACCTCACCCTCATGCAGCGGCGCATGGCGGTGCGCGAGCGCCAGGTCGGCCCCCGCACCCTGCTGACCGTGAAGACGGCCGGCCACAGCGCGGGCGGCCTGAGCCGACGCGGGGAGTGGGAAGCGCCGACCGAGCCCGGCCGCTTCGACTTCGCCGCGCTGGTGGACGACGAAGCGCTCAGCCGCGCGCTGACCGCCCTGGCTGGCCAGCTGCTGCCGGTGTTCCAGACCGACTTTGTGCGCCGCAGCTGGCTGCTGCAGCACGGCGAAGCCCGGGTGGAGGTGGCACTGGACGAGGGCCTGATCCGCAGCGCCGCCCGCCCGGACGCACCCACCGAAGCGATTCTGGAGCTGGAACTGGAGTTGAAACAAGGCGGTGATGCGGCCTTGTTCGGGCTGGCGCAGGCCCTGGCCGACGGCCCCCCCGATGGCGCGGGCGCCCTGCGCCTGCACCCCTCGGACCGCAGCAAGGCCGAGCGGGGCTACGCCCTGTTCTGCGGCCGTGCACCCGTCATCCCGACCAAACCGGCGCAACCCGCGGACACACCGGCAGAGGACCGGACGCCCCCACCTGCCTGACCCGGCGGCCGGGCAGAAAGACGGCTGTTCGGCTGCACCGGCCACCCGAACGCGGCCACAGCCACAGCCACAGCCACAGCCACAGCGACAGCGACAGCGACAGCGACAATCAACGATCTGCGCCGGGCTCAGGGTCTGGCGCACCACAGGCTCTTGCGTACCCGAAAGATCGACCCCCCATGTCCGTCATCACCCTCCGCTTTCTCGCCGAACCCAGCACCGTCAACTTCGGCGGCAAGGTGCACGGCGGCACCGTCATGAAATGGATCGACGAGGCCGGCTACGCCTGCGCCACCAGCTGGTCCAAGCGCTACTGCGTCACGGTCTATGTGGGCGGCATCCGCTTCCACCGCCCCATCATGATCGGCGACCTGGTGGAGGTGGAGGCGCGGCTGGCCTACACCGGCAACAGCAGCATGAACATCGCGGTGGAGGTGCGCAGCGGCGACATGAAGGGCGGCGCCATGCAGAAAACGACCGAATGCATGATCGTGTTCGTGTCGGTGGATTCGCACGGCCGCCCACTGCCGGTGGACGCGTGGACCCCTGAGACGCCCGGCGAGGTGGCGCTGGCGCAGAGCGCCAAAGCCCAGCTCGACGCGTCGCGCGTCACGCACACGAGCTGATGGCCTGAAAGGCTTTCGCTCATGCCCGAGCCTCTCAGGCTTTGGGGCTGTGGTTGGACAGCGCCGGCGGCGGGGCGCGTCAGACCAGCGCGCTGGGGCGGGCTGCGACGCGGTCGCGCCAGGCCTGCAGGGCGTGCAGGCCGTCATCGGCCGGCTTGAAGCGCATGAGCCGCGCAAATTCCACTGAACAGAAAGCCGTGATATCGGCAATGGTGAAACGATCGCCCGCCACCCAGGGCTGGCGCTGCAGCTCGGCGTCGAGCCAGGCCGCTGTTTCCCGCGCCTTGCCGGCCTGCGACTGGCCGAAGTCAGGGAACTGCGGCTGTTCCAGCGCCGCCAGCCCGGGGTGCGTGTGGCGGATGGCATTGGCCAGCGGCAGCATGAAGTACCACTCGACGCGGCGGTCGGCCATCTCGATGAAAGCGCGCTCCTCCGCGTTGCGGCCCATCAGGTTGGGCTCGGGCACGCGGCCTTCCATGAAGGTGCAGATGGCCCGTGTTTCGGTGAGCACGCGGCCGTCGTCCAGCTCCAGCGCCGGCACCCGCGCCAGCGGACTTTTGGCCAGATAGCGCTCGGTCTTGTGCTCCTGCGCGTTGAGGTCGATGTTGATCAGCTCCAGCCCGTTGATGTTCTTCTCGACCAGGAACATCAGCACGCGCCGCGGATTGGGCGCACGCGGCGACACATACAGCTTCATGCGGCCCCTTTCATGGGCGAAGGTTGCAGGCTCTGGCCCATTTCCACCATGTGGCGGGCCTCCTGGGAAAAACGCTGCGCACCGGCATCGCCGTCGCGCGACAGGTCGATGCGCGAGGGCGGCTGCTCGATGCCGCGCTGCACCGCCGGCCGTGCGCGGATCGCGTCGCGCCAGCGCTTGAGGTGCGGCAGGTCGTCGATGTCCACGCCCGACCAGCGGTGTGTGCGCACCCAGGCCCAGTTCGCGATGTCGGCCATGGAGTAGTCGCCGGCCAGGTACTCGTGCCCGGCCAGGTGCGTGTCGAGCACGCGGAGCAGGCGTTTGCTCTCGCCCTGGTAGCGCTCGATCACCGAGGGCATCTTCACGGGGAAGTAGCGGAAGAACACGTTGGCCTGGCCCATCATGGGGCCGACGCCGCCCATCTGGAACATCAGCCACTGCAGCACGCGCGAGCGGCCCTTGGCGTCGGCGGGCATGAGGCGCCCGGTCTTCTCTGCCAGGTAGATGAGGATGGCGCCGGACTCGAACACCGCGAAATCGTCGGCCTCGCGGTCCACGATGGCGGGGATGCGGCCGTTCGGGCTGATGGCGAGGAAGGCCGGGGTTTTCTGCTCGTTCAGCGAGAGGTCCAGCACCTTCAGCGCATAGGGCAGGCCCAGTTCTTCCAGCGCTATGGACACCTTGTGTCCGTTGGGCGTGGCGGCGGTGTAGAGATCGATCATGCGGCGGCTACCTCCTCGAACCAGCGCGCATGGTAGACAGCGCGGGCCCATCTGTCGCGGGGGTGCCCGCGCCGCCGCGGCCGGGATGGTCGCGCTGGCGACACTTCCGCGGAGGCCGCCGGGGAGGCTTTCAGGCGGTCTTGGCGGCTTCCAGCAGGTCGCGCGTGCGCAGCGCTTCCTGGCGCGCCGCTGCGGCAAAGTCGGCACCGCTGGAGGCGTACAGGATGGCACGCGAGCTGTTCACGATGACCGGCCCGGTGGTCTCGTCGCCCTGCGTGCGGTAGCCCGCGCGGATGGTGGCCACGGCGTCGCCGCCCTGCGCGCCCACGCCGGGAATCAGCAGCGGCAGTGTGGGGGCGAGCTGGCGCACGCGCTCGATCTCGGTCGGGTAGGTGGCGCCCACCACCAGGCCCAGCTGGCCGTTCAGGTTCCACGGCCCCTGCGCCAGGCGCGCCACATGCTCGTACAGCAGCGGCTGGCCGTCCACCGACGCCAGGCGCTGGTTCTGCAGGTCGTCACCGCCGGGGTTGGACGTGCGGCACAACAGGAAGGCGCCCTTGCCGTGGTACTTCAGGTAAGGCTGCACCGAGTCGTAGCCCATGAAGGGCGAGAGCGTGACCGCGTCGGCGCCGTAGCGCTCGAAGGCCTCGATGGCGTACTGCTCGGCGGTGCTGCCGATGTCGCCGCGCTTGGCGTCCAGGATCACCGGCACCTGCGGCGCCAGCGCGCGCATGTGCGCCATGAGGCGTTCCAGCTGGTCTTCGGCGCGGTGGGCGGCGAAGTAGGCGATCTGCGGCTTGAAGGCGATGGCCGTGTCGGCCGTGGCCTCGACGATGGCGGCGCAGAAGTCGTAGATGCGGCGGGTGTCG
>JAGXRS010000245.1 GCA_018335615.1 Hydrogenophaga sp.
GTGGCATCCTCAGCGCGGCGCCCTGGCTCATGAAGACGCTGTCGGTCGTGGGCACGGCCGCCATGTTCCTGGTGGGCGGTGGCATCCTGCTGCACGGCATCCCGGCGCTGGGCCATGCGGTGGAGGGCGTCGTGGTCAACCAGGGCTGGCTGGGCGTGCTCGTGTCCAACCTGGCGGGGGCTGCCACCGGCCTGGTGGCGGGTGGTCTGGCCGTGCTGCTGTTCACCGGTTTCCAGCGCCTGCGCGGGCAGGGCACGCCGGCCGCGCACTGAGGGCGGCGAGCGGGGCCGCTCGCCCGATGCGGCGGACCGGTGGGATGGGCGGCAATACAGGCACGCTTGACCTGCGTCAAGGCCCGAGCGGCGGCAGTCCCTAGACTGGCGGCACCGATCATGAGTGTGCTGATGAATGCATGGCGCGCTCACGGAAGACCCCACAAACAGGAGCCCACATGACCGCCGCCACCGCATCCCGCGCCACCGCCACGCCCGACAGCGACGCGCCCCTCACCAATTTCACGCAGTGTCACAGCGGCATCATCAAACGCCTGAACGCACTGGACGAGCTGCCCGCGCTGCTGGAGCCGGCGGCCCGTGCCCGACAGATCGCCGAACAGTCACTGGAATTCTTCCGCGAAGCCATCTTCGAGCACCACCTGGAAGAAGAGCGCGAACTCTTCCCGGCCGTGATCGCCAGCGCCCAGCCCGGTGAGGAACTGGAGCGCGTGAAGGCCATGACCAAGCGGCTCACACAGGAGCACCGCATGGTTGAGGCGCTGTGGAAGAGCCTGGAGAGTGGCCTCAAGCGCGTCGCCAAAGGCCAGAGCACCGACCTGGACGTGGCCGCTGTGCAGCGCCTGGTGAGCGAGTACACGGCCCACGCCGCCTACGAGGAAGCCGAGTTCCTGCCCCTGTCGGAAACCATCCTCAGCCGCAACAGCAACCACATGGCCGCACTCGGCCTGTCCTTGCACATGCGGCACGTGAAGCCGGTGAACGCCTACATCTGAGCGCTGCCCGGCACACCGGTTGAGCGCCGGCGGCGGCGCTGCGGGGTCGTCAGGCCCAGCGAGAGCAGCGCCAGCGCCACCAGCGCGCCGCTGCCCGGTTCCGACACCATCCCGGCGAAGTGCCACTGACCGGTGAAAGAGAAAAAGGTCGGGTGGTTGGCATCGCCGATGACGAGGCCCGCCACCGTGAAGGGATCGCTGGCCGCCAGGAGCAGACTTCTGTCCAGGTCATCGATGCCGTGCTGACCCATGTTCAGCACGAAGTGGATCCATTCGTCGCCGACCGCGACCTCGTCGCTGCCGTCAAACAGGTAGAACGAGGCGCTCGGCTGAGGCCCGCTGCCAAAATTCCCGTGCAGGCTGAACGGACCCCAGCTTCTCCAGTCGGTTGCACTCCCCGGTGTCAGGCCGATGGGCGTGACAAGTCCACTCGACAGCAGGTTCAGCGCGGCCAGGCCGCGCACCTCGAACCCATCGTCCGCATACGGACGGTTGATGGTGATGTCGACCGCTCCGCCACCAGCGGCCTGTCCGGCCTGGGTGAGGCGATACGACATGCCGTCGAGCTGGAGCCGGGGGTTGTAGGTGAGCGCACAGTCCTCAATGCCCTGCAGCCCCACACAGCGTGTTTCGAGTGTGCTGAACTGGTAGAGGTGGCTTGGCGCCGCCCAGGCTCCCAACGACACGACAGCGCCACACACGGTGGCAACCATTGACCTGACCCATTGGCGCATGCTGTTTCCTGTTTCGTCTGGCATGAAACAGGGACTCAAGCAGGTCTCATGCCGTGGTCGCAAGTGCTTGATTTTCCAGTGGATTCGTCCAAGCCCGGCGCTCGCCTGTCAGGCAGGCCGACACGCCCGGGCGCGGATCGGCGGCCTGTGTGTCCGTTCAGGACGCGTCGTCGGTTCCGTCGACGGGATGTCCGGACAGCAGGTTGCCGTAGGGCACCGGTGATTCCTCGATCTGGATGCGCCCCTGCTCAATGTCGTAGAAGCGGATGTCCTTGCTGTGCGCGCTGGCCCTGATCTTCACCACTGAAATCGCCCGGCGGAACTGGCCCTTCAGTTCCACGTAGCGCTGCATGACGATGGCATCGGCCAGGAAGGCGTTGCCATAGGAGCTGAAGCGCAGGTCGTCGTAGCGGTCTTCCAGTTCGGCTGTCATCAGCACGGTGACGCCCATGCCGGTGAGCACCGCCACCAGCCGGTAGAGCGCTTCCCGGAAGTTCTCGCGGAAGACCGAGGACAGGGCGACCTCGAAGCCCGAGAGCGAATCGATCACCACCCGTTTCGCGCCGGTGCGCTGGATCATGGCCATGAGGTCGTGCAGGATCTCGTCGATCGACAGGTCCAGCGCACGGGTGTCGATCAGGCCGACCTCGCCGCGCGTGATGAGCTGGTTGAGCTGGTGGCTGAGCAGTTGGTTCGGGCTTTTCTCGAACGCCGCGATCACCCCGGGTTCGCCCACCCGCACGCCCTCGGCCAGGAACTGCGTGGCCAGCAGCGTCTTGCCCGAGCCGGACGGCCCGACGAGGAGCAGGGAGTAGGCCACCGGCAGGCCGCCACCCATCATGTCGTCCAGCACCGGCAAGCCCATCGACAGGCGCTTGTCACCCACGATGTGCATGGGCTCGGTGTCGAAGATCACCCGGGGGAACACCTCGATGCCGGCCGCGCCGATGCGGAAGGTGTGAAGGCCCAGCTTCTGTGCCTGGCCGCGCATCTTCACCACCTGGATCTTGCGCACCATGGAATCGCGGTGGACCACCTGCGAAATCCAGATGATGCCGTCGGCCACGGTGAAGATCGGGCTGGACTCGGCCTCGGGCGTCATGTACTCGCCGATCAGGAAGGTCGTGGCCTGCCAGCTCGTCATCTTCAGGCCGAGCTGCTGGATGAAGTGCTGCAGCCCGTGCGGACCGGCCGCCGCCCCCTGCGGCGTCTGCACGACCGAACGGAAGGAGTCCACGAAGACCAGGCTGGGTGAAAAATCGCGCACCTCGCGGTCGATGCGCTGCAGCACCTGGTCGAAGTCGCCGTCCAGCAGGTCGGCGGCGAGGTTCACGTACCGGATCGACTGGTTGATCTTGTCAATGTCGAAGAACGGAAACTGCTGCTGGTAACGCAGCATCTTCAGGGGCGGCTCGCCCAGCACGGTGAAGAACAGGGCCTTGCAGTCGGGTGAGGCCAGCGAGAACATCATCTGGTGGGCCAGCGTGGTCTTGCCACTCCCGGGGATGCCCGCGATCAGGTTGAACGAGAACTCGGGAATGCCGCCGCCCAGCAGATCATCCATGCCGGGAACGCCGCTCGCGAGCTGGCGAATGCTTACTTTTTCGGACATTGGGATACTTCCTGTGCGGCTGCTTCATAGGCGTCGCCCCAGGCTGCCCGCAGAATGTTGGTGGTCAGCGGGTGACCGATGAGCGTCACCAGGACGCGGATGAAGGTCGAGAGCAGCAGGACGGTGGCTTTCCCCGCTTCATCGCTGTCCCGGCCCAGCAGGCCGGAGCGCAGGCGGGCGAAACGCGCGTGCGCGCCTGCCTGTGGTTCGCCGGTGAGCCAGGGGTAGGCCTCGCCCGCCA
>JAGXRS010000246.1 GCA_018335615.1 Hydrogenophaga sp.
ATGCGCGGGAGGGACGGGACGAGCGGGTCACTGTTCAGCTATGTCGATCTCGAAGAGCGCATCCCGCCGCGTCATCCGTTGCGCAAGATCAGACAGGTGGTCAATGACGCACTCGCCAGTCTCGATGCCGATTTCGAGGCGCTTTACATCGACTTCGGGCGGCCCTCGATCCCGCCGGAACGGCTGATCCGGGCGAGCCTGTTGCAAATCCTGTTTTCGGTCCGGTCCGAGCGGCAACTGATGGAGCAGATGGATTACAACCTGATGTTTCGCTGGTTTGTGGGCCTCGGGATCGACGATCCGGTCTGGGTCCCGACGGTATTCACCAAGAACCGGGACCGGCTGCTGACGACGGACATGTCGCGCAAGGTGATGGCAGCGATCCTGGCGCATCGCGAGGTCGCGCCGCTGCTGTCGGACGAGCATTTCTCGGTCGATGGAACGCTCATCAAGGCTTGGGCATCGAAAAAGATGGGATGGTTGCCGCCCTCCCCAGAAGGCATCGCAATGTGCCAAAGTCGTGCTGTTGAAAGCGACAAAACGGAGAGGACGGCAAATGAAAGATACAATGATCGGGGTGGATCTGGCAAAGAGCGTTTTCCAACTCCATGGGGCTTCGATGACTGGTCAGGTCAAGTTCCGCAAGAAGCTGACACGCCTACAATTTCGTCAGTTCATGGCAGATCACGCACCAGTAATTGTAGTCATGGAAGCGTGTGGCAGTGCCAGCTACTGGGCCAGGGAGATGTCGCAGTTCGGCCATGAGGTGAAGCTGATTGCACCGCAGTATGTGCGCCCATTTGTGAAGCGTCAGAAAAACGACATGGCGGACGCCGAAGCCATTGTCATCGCGGCACAGCGCCCTTAGATGCGCTTTGTCGAGCCGAAGACCGAGGAACAGCAGGCCCGCGCTGCACTGTTCCGGGCGCGGGAGCGCCTGGTTCACCAACGCACGGAACTGGTGAATGCGTTGCGAGGGCTCCTTTACGAATTTGGACACGTGCTCCCGCAAGGTATCGCACAAATCAAGCGGGTGGCGGCAGTTCTGGACGACCCAGCTTGTGATCTGCCCACGCTGGTTCAGGAAGAGTGCCGGGATCTGCTGGCATAAATTTCTGAGCAGACCGCGCGCATCGAGGCCCGCACGCGGCTCGCAAAGCAGTTGGCAGAGCAGACGGACACAGCTCGTCGTCTCCAGACGATGCCAGGCGTCGGGCCACTTACAGCTCTGGCAGTTGAAGCTTTCGGTCCGACCATGGAGACATTCCGGCGAGGCCGCGATTTTGCGGCGTGGCTGGGGCTGGTTTCGAGGAGTTGCTGCCTTGGCTTTACCTGAAAGGGATCTCGACAGGTGACTTCAGCGAGGCGCTGGCGGCACTTCTGGGGCCGGATGCCGAGGGGCTGTCGTCCTCGACCATCACGCGCCTGAAGGCGGCTTGGTGGGAGGAATACGACGCCTGGCGCAAGCGTGATCTCAGGGATAAGCGCTACGTCTACATCTGGGCGGATGGGGTCTACTTCACGCCGCGCCTGGACGGTGATCGTCAATGTATGTTGGTGATTATCGGCGCGGACGAATACGGCGAGAAAGACGTTCTGGCGATCATGGACGGGTTCCGGGAGAACGCGGACAGCTGGCGCGATCTGCTGAAGGGACTGAAGAAACGTGGCCTGACTGTGCCACCTGAGCTGGCCACCGGCGATGGGGCGCTCGGGTTCTGGATGGCGCTGCGCGAGGTCTTTCCCGGCACGCGCGAGCAGCGATGCTGGGTTCACAAGACCGCCAACGTGCTGGGCGCGCTGCCCAAATCCATCCATGAAAAGGCCAAGGCCGATCTGCAGGACATCTGGATGGCCGAGACGAAGAAAGAGGCCAACGCGGCCTTCGATCTCTTCGTCGAAACCTACGGCGTGAAATACGGACGCGCCGTTGGAAAGCTGGTCAAGGACCGCGACGAACTGCTCGCATTCTACGACTTCCCGGCCGAGCATTGGAAGCACATCAGAACCACGAACCCGATCGAGAGCGTCTTCGCCACGGTCCGCAATCGCACCCGCAAGACCAAGGGATGCCTGAACCGCAAGACCGCCCTCGCCATGGTCTTCCGGCTGATGATGTCAGCCAAGAAGAAATGGCGGAAGATCAACGGACCAAACCGTCTGCCCGAGGTCATTCAGGGGGTTGCGTTCAAAGACGGCATCAAGCAACTTCAAGCCGCCGCCTGATGACGGCCGTCACCAACTTCTGGGCATAGCTCATTGAAAATGCAGGATGCGTAAACGTGGGGTGTTTCAATGGCCGTTGAACGCTTTGTCTGCCTCGCGCTGACCACAAAGCACCCGACCCACGGGTGGGAAATAGGTCGCCGGGCGCTTGGCGCGCTTTATGATGGTGCGGCGCGTTTGGCCCCGGAAAAGGTAGGGTTTGATGAAGCCCACATGCGCAAGCGCCACCCTTGCGCCACGGTAGAGGACGTGCGCCCGCTTTGGGCGCCGGGGGCTGCGCAAGATGACACGATCCCCAGCATTTATGATGCGCCAACCCTATATTGGAAACGCGCGGGCCCCCCAAAGGCCGAGGGCAGCTTTGGCCATACGATCAGAACCAGGCATGGGGTTATCGACCCCACGACAGTGCGCATGCTGGTCGGATACAAGCCTGACATCGACTATATGACGCTGTTCACAACCTGGTGCGCGCTGTATCGGCCCCTGCAGGGGTATGTGCATCTGTTCACCGCGCCAGAGATCTGCAAGGGCTATCCAAAGCTGATCGCGGGGGCCGGGGAATTTGGTATGGGCGGCATGTGGGGAAGGTTTCGCGATGGCGGCTTCGGGTCGGTGCGGGATCAGAAGACCTACAACCTCGGGGCTGCCAACTACTTTCCGCGCGACATTCTGACCGACGAGAAAACCACAGAGTTGGAGGCCGAAGGGTTCTTGGTCAGTCCGCTGGGCGAAGGACAGTTGTTGCAGCTTTGCCCCGGGCTGGACGCGGTGGCGCAGGATTTCGCCAGCTTTTCGCAGCGCCGCGTGCTGGCCAAACGCATCATCGGGCCGCAGCTTTTCGTGATTGGCAGCGAACCAGGTGCATGATCTGGCGGAGTTGACCGCCTCAATTTTCCCGAAGGGCACCGATACTTCGCGATGAGACCCCGACTGCGCCAATCAGGCCAGCAGCGCGCGCAGCTCGGCGTTGCCCTTTTTGATCAGGCGCAGCGGGCGCAATTCGCCGTCTTTCAACGCGACCTCATAGACCCCGGTCTTCGCCAGCTGCTGTTTGCGAGTCTTGTCCAACACGGCGAAATCGACCAGCAGACGGTCCACCTGCGCCGCCACTGCCGCCGCGCGG
>JAGXRS010000247.1 GCA_018335615.1 Hydrogenophaga sp.
GCGGCCCAGCACCACGGCGGCCCGTGGCCCGCGTCCACCGCGCCCATGACCACCTCGGTGGGCGACGCCGCACTCGACCGGTTCCTGCGCCCCGTGTGCCTGCAGGACGCGCCGGCCTGGCTGCTGGCGCGCCACGGACAGCCTTGCTGATCTGATCTTGCGGAGATGAGGCCGCGCCCACACGGCCCACACGCGCACACATCGACCATCACGCCCCCGGCCACCATCCGGTGCCTGCGGGCGTCTTGCTGTGCGGGCCGCTTGCATTCCGTTTCCCCTGTTTCCCCTGGCACTTCTCCTCGGTGGGTCACCGCACAGACGCTGTCCACCCCCGCTTCTAAGGTGAATCCAACCCGGCCATGAACGCTCCGGCGTGCCTCATCGAAGGCACACGCGGGCGTTGGCAGGGACAGGTGCTGATCGGTCCACCGGACCCATCAGCGTGTGGCAAGTCAGCTTGCCTCCTCTACAGGTGGACGGATGTTGCAAAACAGGATGCTGCAAGACAAAGTGGTGCTCATCACGGGCGCGGCCTCGGGCATTGGCCGCGCCGTGGCGCTCATGGCGGCGCGTGAAGGCGCCCGGCTGGTGCTGTCCGACCTGGTGCCAGAGGCGGGCCTCGAACTGACGTCGCTGATCAAGGCGCAGGGAAACGACGCTGTCTTCCTGGCCGCCGACGTGGCGCAGCCCGACGAATGCGAGGCGCTGGTGGCCCACGCGCTGCACCATTTCGGTCGGCTCGACGTGGCCTGCAACAACGCCGGCATTGGCGGCGTGCAGGCGCCCGTGGCCGATTACCCGCTGGAGGCCTGGGCACAGGTGATCGCGGTCAACCTGTCGGGCGTTTTCTACGGCATGAAATACCAGATCGCCGCCATGCTGCCGGGCGGGGGCGGCTCCATCGTCAACGTGGCGTCCATTCTCGGCGCCGTGGGTTTTGCGCATGCGCCCGCCTACACAGCCGCCAAGCATGGGGTGGTGGGTCTCACGCAGACGGCGGCGCTGGAATACGGCCAGCAGGGCATCCGGGTCAACGCGGTCGGCCCCGGCTTCATCCACACGCCGATGATCGGCGCGCTCGAACAGGACAGTGCCGTCAACGCCGCGCTGGTGGCGGCCCATCCCATCGGCCGCCTGGGCCAGCCCGATGAGGTGGCCGAGCTGGTGATCTGGCTCGCGTCCGACCGTGCCTCCTTCGTCACCGGTGCCTATTACCCCGTCGATGGCGGCTACCTGGCGCGCTGATTGCCCAGTCACTGCGCATCCCTTGGCATTCACTTTCCCTCACTACCGGAGAACCACCATGAAAACACGCAAATCCTCCCTGATCGTCAGCGCCACCGTGGCCGGCATCACCGCCCTGGCCCTGGTGGGCTGCAACCGCGACGCCGACACCACCACCGCCCCTGGCGCAGGTACCGGCGCAGGCACGGGCACGACCATGGGCACGCAGGTGGACGACACGGGGTTGACCGCCAGCGTCAAGTCGGCCCTGATGGCCGACGACACGGTGCGCAGCTTTGACATTGACGTCGAGACGCGCAACGCCGAGGTCACGCTCAATGGCCAGGTCGAGAGCCAGACCCAGATCGACCAGGCGGTGCAGGTGGCGCGCGGCGTGTCGGGCGTGCGAGACGTCAACAGCAACCTCACCCTGCGCTCGGCCGGTACCGCCGGCACCATGGGCATGGGGAGCGGCACGGGCACCGGAACCGGCGACTCTGCCACGCTGGGCCAGGCGGCGGACGACACCGCCGTCACCGCCCGTGTGAAGTCGGCGCTGCTGGCCGAATCGCAGGTCAGCGGCTTTGCCATCAGCGTGGAAACCACCAACGGCGTGGTGCAGCTCACCGGCGAAGTGGACAACCAGGCCCAGGTTGACCGGGCGGTGCAGATCGCGTCCTCGGCCGAGGGTGCGCGCAGCGTGCAGAACCAGCTGCGGGTGAAGCCATGAACCCGCAGACCCCCGACGGCACCGTGACCGCGCCGAAGCAGCTCACCGACGTGGCCACGCTGCGGGCGCGGGCGCGCCAGCACATCGAAGGCGGCGCGGTCACGGCTGGCTACACCGCCGACCGCGAGCAGGTGCTGAAAATGCTCAACGAGGCGCTGGCCACCGAACTGGTGTGCATGCTGCGCTACCGCCGGCACCACTTCATGGCGCGCGGCATCCATGCCCAGGGCATTGCCAAGGAGTTCATGGAGCACGCGAAGGAAGAGCAGAGCCACGCCGACGAACTGGCTGCGCGCATCGTTCAGCTGGGGGGCGAGCCTGACTTTTCGCCCGACACGCTCACCGCCCGCAGCCACGCCGAGTACGTGCCCGGCAACACGCTGGTGGAGATGATGCGCGAAGACCTGGTGGCCGAGCGCATTGCCATCGACAGCTACCGCGAGATGGTGCAGTTGCTGGGTCACCAGGACCCCACCACCAGCGACCTGCTCAAGCGCATCCTGGCGGTTGAAGAAGAGCACGCGGACGAACTGTCCGACCTGCTCGATGGCCTGCCCGGCAACGAGCCACGCTGAGTGACGGTCGAGCGCTGCAGGCCGCAGCCCAGGCGCGCGGCTGCGGCGGGCGGCTGCCCAGAAGGCGCTGCCCATCGCCCGGCAGGGGTGCATCCCGGCCCTGCCACGCATGCGCCGGCTTTGCAGCGCTGCCCGCAGAGTCCCCACAGAGCCCGCCCACGGTTGCCCCGCCGGGGCTGGGCCGTCATCATGGGGGATGCGCGCTGGCCGCGCGCCCGTCTGGCCCTGTGACCGTGAGGACGCCCATGCCCCTTTTCCCTCTGCTGACAAGCCCTTGCCACACACGCGGCAGGCATCTGTTGTACCTGGCTCTCGGTGTGTTGAGCACCGCACTTGCCCACGCCCAGACCGGCGCGCCCACCACCACCGTGATCGCCCGCGGGCTGGAGAACCCCTGGGCCGTGGCCTTCATCGGCGAGGGCCGCATGCTCGTCACCGAGCGCCCGGGGCGCATGCGGGTGGTGTCCGGCAATGGGCAGCTGGGTGAGCCGCTGGCGGGCGTGCCCCCGGTGGATGCGGTGGGGCAGGGTGGCTTGCTCGACCTCATCACCGACCGCGACTTTGCCCGCAACCGCACCGTGCATTTCTGCTACGCCGAGCCAGCACCGGGCGGCAGTGGCAATTCCACCGCCATGGCCAGCGCCAGGCTGTCGGCCGATGCCACGCGCCTAGACGACGTCAAGGTCATCTTCAGCCAGCAGCCCAAGGTGGCCAGCCGGCTGCACTTCGGTTGCCGCATCGTGCAGGCCGAGGACGGCAGCCTGTTCCTGGCGCTGGGCGACCGCTACCAGCGCATGAACGACGCGCAGACGCTGGACACCCACCACGGCAAGGTGGTGCGCGTGCGCCCCGACGGCAGCGCCCACCCCGACAACCCGTTCCTGAACCGTGCCGGTGCCCTGCCTGAAATCTGGAGCCTGGGCCACCGCAACGCCCAGGGCGCCACCCTCGGGCCGGACGGGCGCCTGTGGGTGATCGAGCATGGTCCGCAGGGCGGCGACGAAATCAACCGCCCCGAGGCCGGCAAGAACTACGGCTGGCCCGTCATCACCCACGGTGAGAACTACGGTGGCGGGCGCATCGGCCAGGGCATCACCAGCCGCGAGGGGCTGGAGCAGCCGCTGCACCACTGGACGCCGTCCATCGCCCCCTCGGGCATGGCCTTTGTGCGCAGCGACCGCTACGGCCCGGCCTGGCAAGGCAGCCTGCTGGTGGGCTCGCTCAAGTTCCGCTACCTCGCGCGGCTGGAACTGGATGGCCAGCGCGTGCGGCGCGAAGAAAAACTCCTGCCCGACCTGGGCCAGCGCGTGCGCGACGTGCGCGAAGGCCCCGACGGTTTCATTTATCTCTTGACCGACGAGCGCAACGGCCAGCTGCTGCGCCTGGAGCCGCCCCGATGACCCTGCACGCCCGTTCTGCCCATCTGTCGCCGGTCGTGTGCGCGGACCCTGCCGAGGCGCCGCGCGCCGCGCTCGCGGCCCGCTACCAGGCGGTGCGCGACCGCAGCGTGGCACTGGCCGCGCCGCTGTCGCCCGAAGACTGCCAGGCCCAGTCCATGCCCGACGCCAGCCCGGTGAAGTGGCACCTGGCGCATGTGACCTGGTTTTTTGAGATCTTTGTGCTGGAGCGGTTTGAACCCGGCTTCGAGCCCTTTCACCCGGCCTTTCGCGCGCTCTACAACAGCTACTACAACGGCGTGGGTGAGCCCTTTGCACGCGCCCAGCGCGGTCTCGTCACCCGGCCCGACCTGGCGACCGTGCGGCAGTGGCGCGCCCAGGTGGACGCGCGCATGGCCGAGTTGATCGCCAGCACGCGCAGCGACGAAGCACTTGCACTGGTTGAACTGGGCCTGCAGCACGAGCAGCAGCACCAGGAGTTGCTGCTCACCGACGTGAAGCACCTGCTGTCCATCAACCCGCTGCAGCCGGTCTACCAGAGCGGCTGGCCGCTGGCGAGCGTGGCCGAGGTGCCGGCGCAGTGGGTGGCGTGCGCGGGCGGGCTGGTCGAGATCGGCCACGCCGGCGAGGGCTTCGCCTTCGACAACGAAAGCCCGCGGCACCGCCAGTG
>JAGXRS010000248.1 GCA_018335615.1 Hydrogenophaga sp.
AGGCTTGTCGGCGTGTAGCGCAGCCTGGTAGCGCACTTGCATGGGGTGCAAGGGGTCGCGAGTTCGAATCCCGCCACGCCGACCATATGAATCAAGGACTTAGAGCAGAAATGCTCTAAGTCCTTTCTTCTTTGTGCTTTCAAAATCATCCGTTGTCCCAACCGCAGGCAAAGCTGGTGATGTGGCCGGTCTTGGACCAACACACAGTAAATCTCGGTGAGTGCTCTGTCGAGGTCACGCCGTTGCAGCACTCACCCGATCCGACAGTCACTGTGGCGCCACCGCCGGCACCTGAGGCTGCTGCGCAACCACAACAGGAATCACAACTTTCCTTCGGCAGCAAGACCAGGGTGGTGGTCGAACACGGCCTAACGCCCAGCCTGCTGGCAAGTCTCGACGGCGTGCGGGCACGCATCCTGACCCATGCGATACCTGATGCAGAGGGGCATGTCTATGTTCACTCCATCAATGCCGGAGCGTCGCATCATGCCGTGAAAGCCAGCCGCCTGACCCTGATTGGATTGGGCCCTGGCTGAAGCACGTCGACATCTGACGTCGGGTTTGGTCAGTTGGCTTTACTCAAGTGTTTTCGCCACCAATACATCGTCCATTCCCTTGCCAGTCGCTGGCCGTGAGCCCGCCAAACCACCATGCTAGCGAGCGGGCGGTTCGTAAGCGAGCGAAGCGCGAATTCAGGCGCTGTTGTGCTGGGGGTGGGCCAACGACCAGCGCCAGTGCATCGGCGCTACCGAAATGATCACCACGCAACAGGCCGCCGAGCTCAGCGGGAACTCCCGCGTCACCCTCAAGGCGTGGATCAGAAACGGTCCCTGCATCTGACGCTTGCATCTCACATGAGACCCGTGTACGCGCCGCCGTCCAGCTGCAGGTTTTGTCCGGTCATGAAACCCGACTTGGCGCCGCACAGAAAAGCGCAGGTGGCGCCGAACTCGGCTGGGTCGCCAAACCGCTGGGCGGGCAAGGTGTTGGTGATCTGACGTCTGGCCTCTTCACGGGTGATGCCTTGTTCCTGCATCAGGCGTGATGTCATGAACGCTTGTCGCGGTGTATCGAAGCGCTCAGGCAGCAGGTTGTTGAGGGTCACGTTGTCGACGATGGCCTCGCGCGACAAGGCTTTGCACAGAGCGGTGAGGGCGGCGCGGGCGGCGGTGGACAAACCCATGGCGGCGTGGGGCGTTTTGACCATGGCCGAGGTGATGTTGACGATGCGACCGAACCGGCGCTCGCGCATGCCGGGCAGGACGGCCTGGATGAGAAACGCCGCGGCGAGCAAGTTGCTCTCCAGCGCACCGATCCAGGCGGCATGGTCCCAGTCGGCCAGTTTGCCCGGCGGTGGCCCGGCGTTGTTGTTCACCAGGATGTCGGGCTCGGGGCACGCCCGCAGCAGGGCTGCCCGTCCGGTGTCGGTCGCAATGTCAGCCGGCACAGGGGTCACCCGTGCGCCGGTCTCTCGCCGCAGAGCCTCGGCTGCGCGGTGCAGCTTGTCCGCGTCGCGGCCATTGATGAAAACGGCGCAGCCTTCCTGCGCCAAGGCGAGTGCACAGGCGTAGCCCAGGCCCTGCGATGAGGCACAGACGAGTGCCTGGCGTCCTTGAATGCCGAGGTCCATACAAGCTTTCGGTGGTAGTTCTGAGCCAAGCGGGTAACCGCTGCCATCCCGCTTCAGGGTGTGGGTTGCAGGTCGGCGAAGCGCTTGCCTTCGCGCACCAGGCGCTCCAGCAGCGGCGCGGGTTGCCACCAGTGGCCGTCTTGCGCATGAAAGCGTTGGATGTCGGCCAGCACCTGGGCCAGGCCGATGCGGTCGGCCAGGTACATCGGGCCGCCGTGGTGGGCCGGAAAACCGTAGCCCGTGAGGTAGGTGATGTCGATGTCGCTGGGGCGCAGCGCAATCCCTTGCTCCAGCAGCTTGGCGCCTTCGTTGACCATGCCGTAGAGGCAGCGTTTTAGGATGTCGTTCTCGTCCATCGGCTGGCGCTGAATGCCCATGCGCGCCGACTCTTCGACGATGAATTGCTCCAGCTCGGGGTCGCGCTGTGGGGTACGGTCGCCGGCTTCGTAGCGGTACCAGCCCTTGCCGCTTTTTTGGCCCAGGCGGCCCAGGTCACACAGCTTGAGGATCAGGTCGTTCCAGCGCCGGTCGGTCGGGCGCGTGGCCATCTGGGCCTTGCGGGTCTGGTAGCCCACGTCGTTGCCGGCCATGTCGTGCACCGCGAAGATGCCCATGGCGTAGCCAAACTTTTTCAGCGCCGCGTCCACCTCGTGGGGCAGGGCACCGTCTTCCACCAGAAAGTGCGCTTCGCGGGTGTAGTTGCGAAACAGCGCGTTGCCGATGAAGCCGGGGTAGATGCGCGCCAGCACGGCGATCTTGCCCATGCGCTGGCCCAGGTCCATCAGCGTGGCGATCACGTCGGGTGCCGTCTGGGCGCCCCGCACCACCTCCAGCAGCTTCATGACGTGGGCCGGGCTGAAGAAGTGCGCGCCCACCACGTCTTGCGGGCGCGAGGTGACGGCGGCGATGGCGTCCACGTCCAGGCCCGAGGTGTTGGTGGCCAGGATGGCGCCCGGTTTGGCCAGGGCGTCGAGCTGTCTGAAGATGTCCTGCTTCAGGCCCATGTCTTCAAACACCGCTTCGATCACCATGTCGGCCTCTTTCACGTCGGCCATCTGCAGGGTGCCGGTGATCCGCGCCAGGCGCTGTTCCATCTCGGCCGGGTTGAGCTTGCCGCGCTTGACGGTGGTGGCGTAGTTGTCTTTCACGCGGGCCAGGCCGCGCTCCAGCCCCTGCGCGCTGCTGTCGATCAGGGTGACGGGAATGCCGATGTTGGCCAGCGACATGGCGATGCCGCCGCCCATGGTGCCGGCGCCGATGACGGCGACCCGTTGCACGGGGCGCAGCGGTGTGCTGGCGGGAATGTCGGGAATGCAGGCGGCCTGGGCGGCGGCCATGCGGGCGTGGGCGGCGGCGCGGGCGCGTTCTTCATCGCTGACGTGGAACCAATCAAAGGTGCTCATGGCGGTGTCTCAGGCCTGGTTGTCTTGCAGTTTTTTGGCTTTGCCGTCCACGAACTCGCGCAGGCGGGCTTCGGCCTCGGGCGGGCGGGCGCGGGCCGAGTTGAGCTGTTCCACGAACAGGCCGTCGTCGTGCGACATGTCGTGGATGCGCGGCAGCACGTTGATGATCATCCAGTTGGTGTCGATGCTGTTCTTGGCGATGCGCGCCGCCAGGTCCCGGGCTTTGGCCAGGGACTCGCCCGCCGGGGTGACGTAGCGCACCACGTGTTCCTGCAGGCCTTCGGCGGGCGT
>JAGXRS010000249.1 GCA_018335615.1 Hydrogenophaga sp.
AAGCCGGTCCAGCAGGCGGTACAGGGTGACACGGTTGATGTCCAGGCCGCGGGCGCGCAACGACTGTTGTGCCTGGGCATGGGTGATGGCGCCTTGCGGCTGGGCGAGAAACAGGCCCAGCACCGCCCGGGTGGCGAGCGTGCGGCGCAGGCCCGCGCGCTCCAGGCGGGCCTGGATGCCCGCCGGCACGGCATCGACAGCGGTCAAAGGAGAACGATCAGACATGGCAGGGCCTGCATTAATGCAACTGGGTTGCGATATGATCCGCCCCCAACTGCAATTGAGTTGCAATATCTTAGCGCCAAAGCCCATGCTTCCCGAACCAGCCCTCGCCCTGTCCAGACCCATTGAGCTGGACAACCTCACGCTGGGCTATGACCAGCACCCTGCCGTGCACCACCTCAGCCTGTCCATCGACCCGGGCTCGCTGCTGGCGCTGGTAGGGCCCAACGGCGCCGGCAAGTCGACCCTGATCAAGGCATTGGCGGGCCAGTTGCGCCCCCTGGGCGGGCGCCTCGCAGGCCTGGAGCGCAACCGCATCGCCTGGCTCCCCCAGCACAGCGACCTGGACCGCAGCTTTCCCATCACCGTGCGCGACATGGTGGCGCTGGGCCTCTGGCACCGGGTGGGCGCGCTCGGGCGTTTCAGCCGGGCACACCACGCGCTGTGCGACGAAGCCCTGGACCAAGTGGGACTCGGCGGCTTCGAGCGCCGGGGGCTGGACAGCCTGTCGGGCGGGCAGCTGCAGCGCGCCCTGTTTGCCCGGCTCATCCTGCAGGACGCGCCGGTGGTGCTGCTGGACGAACCCTTTGCCGCGGTGGACCAGCGCACCACCGACGACCTGCTGGCCCTGCTGCACCGCTGGCAGGCGCAGGGGCGCACGGTCATCGTCGCGCTGCACGACCTGGTGCAGGTGCGGGCGCACTTTCCCCTCACGCTGCTGCTGGCGCGGCAGTGCATTGCGTACGGCCCCACCGCGTCGGTGCTCACGGCCGAGCACTGGGCACAGGCGCACCGGCTGCACGAAGCGTTTGACGATCGCGCCCCACCCTGCCCCGGCGTGGCCACTTCTCCATGGCCGCCCGGCCGGGAGGGGCCAGCGCATCCCGTGCCTGCGCAGCACAGCCAACACCCGCATCCGCACTCGCCTCGGCCTGCGCATCCGCATCCGCACCGGCCCACGGCCGAACCGGCGGCGAGCGCATGACGGCCCCCGTCTGGAGCGCGCTGGGGCCCGACGGCCTGGTGTTCGCGCTGCTGATCCAGCCCTTCGCCGAGTTCGGCTTCATGCAGCGGGCCCTGGCCGGCTGCCTCGCGCTGTCGGTGAGCGCGGCGCCCGTGGGCGTGTTCCTGATGCTGCGGCGCATGAGCCTCACGGGTGACGCCATGGCGCACGCCATCCTGCCGGGGGCCGCCATCGGCTACCTCATCGCCGGCCTCTCGCTCACGGCCATGACCATTGGCGGCATCGTCGCCGGCCTGGCGGTGGCCATCTCATCGGGCCTGGTCGCGCGCAACACCGTGCTGCGCGAAGACACCAGCCTGGCCGCGTTCTACCTGCTCTCGCTGGCGCTGGGCGTGCTGATCGTCTCCGTACGCGGCAACAGCGTGGACCTGCTGCATGTGCTCTTCGGCACCGTGCTGGCGCTGGACGACGCCGCGCTCACCCTGCTGGTCGGCATCGCAGGTGTCACCCTCGTCTCGCTCACCCTGCTCTACCGGCCCCTGGTGCTCGAATGCCTGGACCCGGGCTTCCTGCGCAGCGTGAGCCACTGGAGCCCGGTGGCCCACTTCGGCTTCATGGCGCTGCTGGTGATCAACCTGGTGGCCGGGTTTCATGCGCTGGGCACGCTCATGGCGGTGGGCCTGATGGTGCTGCCCGCCGCCACCGCGCGCCTGTGGGTGCGCCGCCTGGGCGCCCTGCTGCTGCTGGCCGTGCTGCTCGCGCTGGCGGCCTGCCTCATGGGCCTGCTGATCTCGTACCACGCCGACTGGCCCACGGGCCCCACCATCGTGCTCAGCCTGGGCGCCGCCTACCTGCTGTCCATGCTCCTCGCACCCCGCGGCCTGGTGCGGCACCAGCACCCCGGCAGCCGCCACCGCGTGGCCTGACCCCGGCGCACGCCCCCTTTCCATTTCATCAGGAGGTCCTCATGCATCACCCTGCTTCCATCGCCCCCCCTCTGGCACACACCACGCGCTCCACGCGCCGGGGCTGGCTCGGGCTGGCCGGCCTTTCGCTGGCCCTGCTGGCCCCATCGCTGCAGGCCCAGACGACGCCACCCGCTGCAGGGCCGGCCGTGCGTGCCGTGGCCAGCTTCAGCATCCTCGGCAATCTGGTGCGCCAGGTCGGCGGTGACCGGGTGGCGGTGGACGTGCTGGTCGGGCCGGGCAGCGACGCCCATGTGTTCCAGCCCACCCCCACCCAGGCGCGCCAGGTGTCGCAGGCCCAGGTGGTGTTCTCCAACGGCCTGGGCTTTGAAGGCTGGATGGCGCGGCTGCTGAAAACCGCCGGCTACAAAGGGCAGCAGGTGGTGGTGACCCAGGGCATCCAACCGCTGGCGGCGGGCGAACATGCCCACGGACACGGTCACAGCCATGGCCACAGCCACGGCGCCCCCGACCCGCACGCCTGGCAATCGGTGACACACGCGATGGCCTACGTCGGCAACATCGCCAAGGGTCTGTGCACCGCCGACGCCGCCGGATGCGACGCTTACAAAGCCAACGCCGCTGCCTACACCGAACAGCTCCGGGCGCTGGACGCCGAGATCCAGGCCGCCTGGGCCACCATCCCCGCGGCGCAGCGCAAGGTCATCACCTCGCACGATGCCTTTGGCTATTACGCCAAAGCCTACGGCGTGCGGTTTCTGGCCCCGCAGGGCTTGAGCACCGAAAGCGAGGCCTCGGCCCGGGGGGTCGCCCAACTGGTGCGCCAGATCAGACAAGAAAACATCCAGGCGCTGTTCGTCGAGAGCCTCTCAGACCCGCGCCTGATCGAGCAGATCGGCCGCGAGACCGGCGTGAGACCCTCGGGGGAGCTGTACGCCGACTCGCTGTCCGACGCCAGCGGCCCTGCGCCCACCTACCTGGCCATGATGCGCGCCAACACCGCTGCGCTGACCCAGGCCGTCAAGGGCCCGTGACGACGGGCCACGGCTGGCCGCCTGCTCCCAGGCTGCGGCGAGCCTGCCGCAGCCTGCAGTAAGCTGGG
>JAGXRS010000250.1 GCA_018335615.1 Hydrogenophaga sp.
CCGGTAATGAGCTGGGCAAGCCTTGCCATAGCGCTTTCGGGCGCGGGGGTGCTGGTGATGGGGGCGTTGGCGGCCCTGTTCCTGCGCGACCCGGTGGCAGGCATGGTGGCAACAAGCCATCGCGCCGAGCAACTGCCGCAGGTGATGGCCAATCGCTATGTGGCAATGCTGGTGCTGGCGGTCGGGGCGACTGTCTACGGGGATTTAAAGGTGATCGCGCTTCTTTTCGCGGCGTTCGCCTATATGGCGTTTCACGACTCCTGGATCTACGCCCGTGCGGGGCAGGCGGTGAGCAAACACATCGGCGCGGGAATCGCAGCTTTGATCGTGTTCGGTGTAACGGTTTTGGCGATTGGGCAGGGATCATGAGCGGTTTTGATACGCTGACGGTTTGCGCGCCGGTCGCTGATTTCGCGGGTGCGCGTGGCGCGCGTGCCGGTCACCTATCGCCCTCTCAGCCCAGCAAGAGGGTACCAGAGGCCGGGTTGGCCGACACGGGGCTGCATCTGGTCATCGGCAGGATTTTCCATGAGGGGGAGGTGGTGATGAACGCCAAAGATAGCTTCGCCTCGCTTTCACAAGAGGTGTGTGCCCTATGATCATGGTGCGTCTTGCGGCACTGGCCGCGTTTGGAGTTCTGGCCGGATGTGCCTTGCCGCCAGAGGGTGTGGGCGCAGAGGGTATCGCCCGCTATGATGCGGCTGCAAAATCCTTGGGGTGCCGTCTTGTGACCGAGCCAGACTATCTGGCTGCTGAAATCCAGACCGGGTTGGAGCGGCAGCAACTGCTTGACATCACCGCCTATAAACTGTCCTCGGGCGGAGCCGTTCGGCTGCCTGATGGGGGCGTGAAACTGACTACAGGAGCCTGTGCCTGAGAATGCTACGTCGTCTCTATCATCAACAGCCCGAGAGTTTTGCCTTTAGCCCCGCCAATCAGGCCTGGGCCGAGGGGCAGATCAGCAAATATCCCGAGGGTCGTCAGGCCAGCGCGATCATCCCGCTTTTGTGGCGCGCGCAGGAGCAGGAGGGCTGGTTGAGCCGCCCGGCAATCGAGCATGTGGCCGATATGCTGGCGATGGATTACATCCGCGCCCTTGAGGTGGCGACGTTCTATTTCATGTTCCAGTTGCAGCCGGTGGGCAGCGTGGCACATTTCCAGATTTGCGGCACCACAACCTGTATGATCTGCGGTGCAGAGGATCTGATTGCCGTATGCAAAGACAAGATCGCGCCCAAGGCGTTTGATCTTTCGGCGGATGGCAAGTTTTCCTGGGAAGAGGTGGAATGCCTTGGGGCCTGTGCCAATGCGCCCATGGCCCAGATCGGCAAGGATTATTACGAGGATCTGACCGCCGCGCGCTTTGCCGAGATTATCGACGAATTGGCCGCAGGCAAGGTGCCTGTGCCGGGGCCGCAGAATGGCCGCTATGCTGCCGAGCCGAAATCGGGGCTGACCAGCCTCAAGGATTTTGACAGTGGCCGCGCACAGTATAATGCCAGCGTGCAAGCGGCGGTTGATATTGGCGATACAGTCAAGCGGATTGATGGGACTGAGGTGCCACTGTTGACACCTTGGCGTGACACGGGCGCGATGCACAAGCCCGCGCCATCAGCCGTCAAGCAGAATGCAGAGCCTGTGGCCATTGTGACCAAGGTTTCCCCTGCCACGCCTGCGGATGCCACCGGAGCCACGAAGGCCGAGGCACAGGCCACACCGACGGCGAAGCCAGCGGTTGAACCGGCGGCAAAGCCCGTGAAGGCCGGGGCCGAGCCCACACCGGGCAAAAAGCCCAAAGTGCTGAGCGCACCGCGCAAGAGTGGCGCGGATGATCTGAAGATGATCAAAGGTGTCGGTCCCAAGCTGGAGCAGCTTTTGCACAGCATGGGTTTTTTCCACTTTGACCAGATCGCAAAATGGACGGAGGAAGAGATCAGTTGGGTCGATCAGAACCTTGAGGGTTTCAAGGGGCGGGTCAGCCGGGACAACTGGGTTGAGCAGGCAAGATTGTTGGCTGACGGCAAGGAGACGGAGTTCTCTGCCCGGGCCAAGAAAGGTGGCGTCTACTGAATACGCCTGGCTGAACACAACAGGGGGTAACTGTCATGTCTGATACGTCGAAACTGAGCACTTGCCAGATCATAAGCTGGGGCCTCGCGCTCTTGTCTGGGGTTCTGGTGATCTGGTCCACATCCGGAGCGGTCGGGTTCTTTGCCGCGCTTTTGTTGGGGCTGGCCTTTGCGGTGTTCTTTGGTCTGGTCATCACCGGTCTGGTCTGCACCGGCTATAACGCTGGGGATCGCGGGATCGAGGTGCGGGATGTCGAGGCGACGTTGCGGGATATGACGGGGATTACCGGCTACAAGGCGCCGGATATCGAGGAGGAGGCCCCAGCACCTGCCGCCTCTCCGGTGGCCTCTCCGGCGCAATCGGCGTCTGTGAGCGTGGCGGCGGCACCGGTTGAGGTTGAAGCAGAGGCAAAGGCAGAGGCAGAGACAGAGGGCACGAAGCCTGCGGCGCTTGCGGCCCCGCGTGATGGTGCGGCGGATGATCTTAAGCAGATCAAGGGCGTAGGGCCCAAACTTGAAGTGCTGTGTCACGAACTGGGCTTTTATCACTTTGACCAGATCGCGACCTGGTCGGCAGCAGAGGTTGCGTGGGTCGATCAGAACCTTAAAGGGTTCAAGGGCCGGGTCAGCCGGGACAATTGGGTCGAACAGGCCAAGATCCTCGCCGCAGGAGGCGAGACAGAGTTTTCCAATCGCGTCGCACATGGCGGCGTTTACGAGGAATGATGCAAGCGATGCGCGGGCAAGACAGAGACAGGCAAATGGCACGCAAGGGCCGCACCGTGGGTGTGGTGATTGCGGCGACCATGCTGATCTGGATGGCGGCGCAATGGCTGGGCGCGCAGATGGGATGGCCGATCCGGTTCGTCTTTCTGTTCGATCTGGCCGCCATCGCCGCCTTTATCTGGGCGTTGGTGGTGACTTATCAAATCTGGCGCTTGCGCCGGGACAATCAGGGGTAGCGGAATGCTCAAGGACCAGGACCGTATCTTTACCAATCTCTACGGGATGCATGATCGCAGCCTCAAGGGGGCCTTGGCGCGGGGGCATTGGGATGGCACGGCCAAGATATTGCAGAACGGGCGTGACTGGATCGTGAACCAGATGAAGGCCAGCGGGTTGCGCGGGCGCGGCGGCGCGGGCTTTCCCACGGGCCTGAAATGGTCGTTCATGCCCAAGGAAAGCGACGGGCGGCCATCCTATCTGGTGGTGAATGCGGATGAATCCGAGCCGGGCACCTGCAAAGACCGCGAGATCATGCGCCATGATCCCCATACGCTGATCGAAGGCTGTTTGATCGCGTCCTTCGCGATGAATGCGCATGCCTGCTATATCTACATTCGCGGCGAATATATCCGCGAGAAAGAGGCGCTCCAGACCGCGATTGATGAGGCTTATGCGGCGGGTCTGGTGGGCAAGAACGCCTGTAAATCCGGGTGGGATTTCGACATCTATCTGCATCACGGGGCGGGCGCCTATATCTGTGGCGAGGAAACCGCCCTGCTTGAAAGCCTTGAGGGCAAGAAGGGGATGCCCCGGATGAAGCCGCCGTTCCCGGCGGGGGCGGGGCTTTA
>JAGXRS010000251.1 GCA_018335615.1 Hydrogenophaga sp.
CGCTCGTTCACCGCCCCTCTGGTGGCGGGTGAGCGGGTTTTCGTGCTGACGGCGGACCGCACCGTGCGCGCCTTTGACGGCCAGACCGGCGCGCGACTCTGGGTGCAGTCGCGACCGGCCGAACCCCTGGTGCTGAGCCAGTCCGGCGCTCTGCTGGCCGTGGGCAACACGCTCGTGGCCGGGCTGTCCGGGCGGCTGGCGGGGCTGGATCCCAACAGCGGCGCCGTTCGTTGGGAGGCACCGGTGGCCACCGCGCGTGGCACCAACGAGATTGAGCGCTTGGTCGATGTGGTGGGCCCGGTCAGCCGGGTCGGCGACAGCGTTTGCGTGCGTGCTTATTCGGCCGCCGTGGGCTGTGTGGACGCGACGCGAGGAACGGTTGTGTGGACGCGCCCCGCGCAAGGTGTCACCGGTGTGCATGGCGACGATCGCCTGATGTTCTCGACCGAAGCCGATGGCCGCGTGTTCGCCTGGCAGCGGCCCAGCGGTGAGCGTGCCTGGGAAATGGACCGCCTCAAGCACCGCACGCTGAGCGCCCCGCTGGCGGTCGGTCGGGTGGTCGTGGTGGGCGACCACCTCGGCCAGGTGCACCTGCTCTCGCGCGAAGACGGCACTGAAATGACACGCCTGAGCGCCGACGGCTCGGCCATCTCGGCGGCCCCGATTCTCGCGGGCGATGCCATCGTGGTGCAGACCCGCAACGGCGGCGTCCATGCCTGGCGCCCGCAATAAACCCTTCAAGCGAACGACCCGAACCCTGTTTCGCCTGGTCCTGAACGAAAGCCTTTTTCCGTGAAACCCGTCATCGCCCTGGTGGGGCGCCCCAATGTGGGCAAGTCCACCCTGTTCAACCGCCTGACGAGTTCACGCGACGCCATCGTGGCCGACTTTGCCGGCCTCACCCGCGACCGCCATTACGGCAATGGCCGCCTGGGAACCCGCGAGTACATCGTGATCGACACCGGTGGCTTCGAGCCCGACGCCAGCGAGGGCATTTACCGCGAGATGGCGAAACAGACCCGCCAAGCGGTGGCCGAGTCCGATGTGGTGATCTTCGTGGTCGATGCCCGGGCCGGCATCAGCGCGCAGGACCACGAGATCGCGCAGTATTTGCGCCGTCTCGGCAAGCCCACCGTGCTGGTGGCCAACAAGGCCGAGGGCATGACCCAGGGTCTGCAACTGGTGGAGTTCTTTGAACTCGGCCTGGGCGAGGTGATGCCGGTGTCCGGCGCCCACGGGCAGGGCGTGCGCTCCATGCTGGAAAAAGCGCTGGAGAGCATTCCCGGTTTCTCGCTCGACGAGGAGGAGGAAGAGGTCGTCGAGACCGGTGTGGTGCGCCTGGCCGTGGCAGGCCGGCCTAATGTGGGCAAGTCCACCTTGATCAACGCCTGGCTGGGCGAGGAGCGTCTGGTGGCGTTCGACATGCCGGGCACCACGCGCGACGCGATCTCGGTGCCGTTCGAGCGCAACGGCCAGAAGTTCGAGCTGATCGACACCGCCGGCATCCGGCGCAAGGGCCGGGTGTTCGAAGCCATCGAGAAGTTTTCGGTGGTCAAGACCTTGCAGGCGATCGAGAACGCGCATGTCGTGCTGCTGCTGCTGGACGCCACGCAAGGCGTGACCGATCAGGACGCGCACATCGCCGGCTACATCCTGGAGAGTGGCCGCGCCGTGGTGCTGGCCATCAACAAATGGGATGCCGTGGACGCCTACCAGCGCGAGCAGATCGAGCGCCAGATTGAAACGCGGCTGGCCTTTTTGAAATTCGCTTCCCTGCACCTGATTTCAGCGCAGAAGCGCCAGGGTCTGGGCCCGGTCTGGAAGTCGATCACGCAGGCCCACGCATCGGCCACGCGCAAGATGTCCACTCCCATCCTCACGCGCCTGCTGATGGAGGCTGTCGCATTCCAGGCGCCGCAGCGTGGGGGCATGTTCCGTCCCAAGATGCGCTACGCCCACCAGGGTGGCATGAACCCGCCGGTGATCGTGATCCATGGCAATTCCCTGGAGCACGTGCCCGATTCTTACAAGCGCTTCCTGGAAGGGCGCTTCCGAAAAGCCTTTGATCTGGTCGGCACCCCACTGCGCATCGAGTTCAAGACATCGGCAAATCCGTTCAAGGAATAAGTTACACAGGCTGCAAGCTTTGGGTGTTCAGCCCTGTGGTATGGTGCACGTCCGATCAACTTTTCTTTGAACACGGAGCATATCGTGAGCAATAACAAAGGCCAGCTCTTGCAAGACCCTTTTCTGAACCAGCTGCGACGCGAGCATGTGCCCGTGTCGATTTACCTGGTCAACGGCATCAAACTGCAGGGTCAGATTGAATCATTCGACCAATACGTCGTGTTGCTGCGCAACACGGTGACGCAGATGGTCTACAAGCACGCGATTTCCACCATCGTCCCCGGTCGCCCCGTGCAGTTCTCGGCTGCAGGCGCTGACGAATCGGCCGCTTCCTGAGCCATTCACCGGGTCCAGGCCGCGGCGCTCCGTACCCTCCACGGAACACGCCGACGCACGACGGCCGGTCTACTGACTTGAATTCAACCGACACCACTGGCCGCGCCACCCCTTCTGTCATCCTGGTAGGGGTGGACTTTGGCCTACCCCATTTCGACGGCGATCTGCAAGAACTGGGTCTGCTCGCACAGACCGCGGGGTACACCGTGGCCGACCGCGTGAGCTGCAAGCGGCGGGCACCCGATCCCGCGCTGTTCGTGGGTTCCGGGAAGGCCGACGAGATCAAGATGCTGGCCGAGTCGACCGGGGCGGCGGAGGTGCTGTTCGATCAGTCGCTCAGCCCGGCCCAGCAGCGCAACCTCGAGCGGCACCTCGGCATTCCGGTCAACGACCGCACCTTGTTGATCCTGGAGATCTTTGCGCAGCGCGCGCGCAGCCACGAGGGCAAGCTGCAAGTGGAGCTGGCGCGCCTGCAATACCTCTCCACCCGCCTGGTCCGGCGCTGGTCGCATCTGGAGCGCCAGAGTGGTGGCATCGGCATGCGGGGCGGTCCGGGTGAGACCCAGATCGAACTTGATCGCCGCATGATCGGCGAGGCCATCAAGCGCACCAAAGAGCGGCTGGAAAAAGTGAAGAAGCAGCGGGCGACACAGCGGCGCCAGCGCGAGCGCCGCGACGCCTTCATGATTTCGCTGGTGGGTTACACCAACGCGGGCAAGTCCTCGCTGTTCAATGGCCTGGTGAAGGCACGCGCCTACGCGGCCGACCAGTTGTTTGCCACCCTGGACACCACCACACGCCAGCTGTACCTCGGGGAGGCGGGTCGCTCGGTCTCACTGTCGGACACAGTGGGGTTCATTCGGGACCTGCCACACGGACTGGTGGACGCGTTTGCGGCCACCCTTCAAGAAGCTGCTGATGCGGATCTTCTGCTGCATGTGGTGGATGCGTCGAATCCCTCACACCCCGAGCAGATTGCCTCGGTGATGGGCGTGTTGCGCGAAATCGGGGCCGATGCGGTGCCGCAGATCCTCGTGTTCAACAAGCTCGATGCCATGGATGCCGCTTCCACTCCGCAGTTGATGTCAGACCTGATGGAACTGGAGGGTGCCACCGTGCCTCGTATCTACGTCAGTGCGCAGACAGGGCAGGGACTGCCCGATTTGCGGGCGATGCTGGCTGAACGCGTGAAAGCCCGATTGGATGCCCAATCCCCCGACCATGAGGGGGCGTCCGACAAAGCCGACGACCGTGAGCCCTGATTGGGCACAATGACGTGGTAATTGATTCGAATAAAAGTTGGCTACACATGGATGTGAAAATGCATACACCGGGCGCTGATGGCAGCCGCCGCTTCTCTGCTCAACGGGGCTGGCGCGGCCTGCTGGGCGTGTTCAACCTCAACGACCCCCGCTGGGGCCGTGGCGATGACCAGCCCGGCGACCAGGGCACGCAGGACGACCGGCGGGACGACGAACCGCGTCAGCCGGTGCGCGACCAGCGACCCACGCGTCCGCAGGGACCGAACCAGGGACCGCCGGATCTGGACGAACTCTGGCGTGACTTCAACCGCAAGCTCGGCGGACTGCTGGGCGGTGGCGGGGGTGGACGTGGCAAAGGTGGCAATGGCCCGGGCGGTGGCATGCCCGGCTTCAACCCGAGTCCCAAGTCAACTGGCATCGGAGCCGGGCTCATCGGCGGCGTGGCGCTGCTGATCTGGCTGGGCACGGGCTTCTTCATCGTGCAGGAAGGTCAGCAGGCCGTCATCACCCAGTTCGGCAAGTACCACAGCTCGGTGGGCGCTGGTTTCAACTGGCGGCTGCCGTATCCGATCCAGCGCCATGAGACCGTGTTCGTGACACAGATCCGGTCGGTGGACGTGGGCCGCGACAACGTCGTGCCGGCCACCGGACTGCGCGATTCGGCCATGCTGACCGTTGACCAGAACATCGTCGAGATCAAGTTCGCGGTGCAGTACCGCTTGAACGACGCTCGCGCCTTCCTGTTTGAAAGCCGCGACCCGGATGCCTCCGTGGTCAAGGCGGCCGAGACCGCGGTGCGTGAAGTCATCGGCAAGATGCGCATGGACGCTGCCCTGGCCGAGGAGCGCGACCAGATCGCACCCCGCGTGCGGGTGTTGATGCAGACCATTCTGGACCGCTACCGCGTGGGCATCGAGGTCGTGGGCATCAACCTGCAGCAGGGTGGTGTGCGGCCGCCCGAGCAGGTCCAGGCCTCGTTTGACGATGTGCTGAAAGCGGGCCAGGAACGCGAGCGTGCCAAGAACGAAGCCGAGGCCTACGCCAACGACGTCGTGCCACGTGCCCGCGGTACCGCGTCGCGCCTGGTGGAGGAAGCCGAAGGCTACCGGGCTCGTATCGTGGCGCAGGCCGAAGGTGATGCGCAGCGCTTCCGCTCCGTGTTGACCGAGTACCAGAAAGCCCCGCAGGTGACGCGCGAGCGCATGTACACCGACGCCATGCAGGAGATCTACTCCAACGTCACGAAAGTGCTGGTGGACACCAAGGCGGGCTCGAACCTGCTGTACCTGCCGCTGGACAAGATCATGCAGATGAGCGGCACGGGCACC
>JAGXRS010000252.1 GCA_018335615.1 Hydrogenophaga sp.
TAGGCCTGCACGCGCTTGCGGGTGCCTTCGACCACGTTCACGCTGACGATCACGGTGTCGCCAGGTGCAAACGGGGGGATGACTTTGTTCAAACGAGCAATTTCTTCTTGCTCAAGGGTCTGGATGAGGTTCATGGTTTCCTGATTTCACGATCATGCCCGCGCTGCACTAAAGGCCACGAATCCGGCAGGGGCCCTGTCCAGCCAGCACCGCTCAGAAGTGCCGACCGCGGGCTGGCCCGGTCACGGCGGCCGGTCAGAGGATCGAAAAGCCTTGGATTATAGCCCGGTGCTGTCGCGCAAGAAGGTTTCGTCCTGCTGGCTGAGCAAACCCTGCGCCCGGGCGCGTCCCAGCAACTCGGGCCGCCGCTGCGCCGTGAGCCGCAGGCTCTGTTCGCGGCGGTAGCGCGCAATGCGTTCGTGATGCCCCCCCAGCAGCACCGCAGGCACTGGCATCTCGCCCTGTGGCCCGCGCCAGACCTCTGGGCGCGTGTGGTGCGGACTGTCGAGCAGGCCGTCGAGTGCGGGATTGAAACTGTCTTGCTGGTGGCTGCCAGCGTCGCCCAGCACACCGGGTTGCAGACGGGCCACGGCATCGAGCAGCGCCATGGCGGCGATCTCGCCGCCCGAGAGCACAAAATCGCCCAGGCTGATCTGGCGATCGACGCAGCTGTCAATGAAGCGCTGGTCAATGCCCTCGTAGCGCCCACACACCAGCACGGCCCCGGCACTGGACGACCACTGCTCGACAGCGGCGTGGTTCAGCGGGTCGCCAATGGGCGAGAACAGCACCACGGGCGCGCGCGCGCCCTCGGCTTCGGCTCGCGCGGCGCGAATGGCCTGCAGGCACTGCCACAAGGGCTCGGCCATCATCACCATCCCGGGGCCACCACCAAACGGACGGTCATCCACCCGACGGTAAAGACCTTCCGCGAAATCGCGCGGGTTCCACAGGTGCACGTCCACCAGCCCGCCCTCGTAGGCGCGGCGGTTGATGCCACTGGAGAAAAAGGGAGTGAAGAGCTCGGGAAACAGGGTGATGACGTCGAAGCGCATCGGGGTATTGTCACCCCCCGAAGAGAGGTCTGCCGTCCAACGTGAAGCCAAAGCTCAGGAGTGTCGGCGATCCGACCTCGGATGGCACCATCCCCCAGGGCAAGCCGCGTCGCGGCGCAGGGGGTCAGTAATCCAGACCCCAGTCAACCGTGATGCGGCGGGCCGCCTGGTCGACGGTGTCCACATAGGCGGACACGAAGGGGATCATGCGCTCGGCCATTTGCGGCGAGCCATCCACGGTGTGGGTGTATTCGAGCACCAGCACCGAGTGGGGGCCGGTGGGCATGAGGTCGCGCACCACCCCGAGGTGTACACCGTCGCGGTTGACCACGTCCAGACCGATCAGGTCCACCCAGTAGTACTCGCCCTCGGGTGCGGCCGGAAAGGCGCTGCGCGGCACGAAAATGCGCACCCCCTTGAGGCCTTCGGCCGCGGTGCGGCTGTCCACGCCCTCCAGGCGCGCCACGACACCGTCGGCGTGTACCTTGATCTCGGCCACGGTGGCCGTGACGCTCCCGGAAAACGCCGAAAAGCCGCGCGCGAAGCGGGCTTCGGGCGGCTCCAGGAACCATTGCGATGAGGCAAACAGCGCCTCGGTGTCGGCGCTGTGCGGCAGGATGTGAACCCAGCCTTTGAGCCCCCACGCCTCCTGGATGCGGCCGAGCTCGATGGCGTCGGCCGGCAGGGACGACGCCTGGAAGGCGCCGGGCGTGGGATGGCTGCTCACGAGAACGTGGTCAGTCGTGTCGCCGCGATCAGGCAGCGACGGGGGCCTTGGCAGCGTTCTGCTTGACCAGGCGGGCCACGGTGTCCGACGGCTCGGCGCCGACGCCGGTCCAGTAGGACAGGCGGTCCAGTGCGATGCGCAGCGGCTCTTCGCCACCACGGGCCAGGGGGTTGTAGAAACCGATGCGCTCGATGAAGCGGCCGTCGCGGCGGTTGCGCTTGTCAGCGACCACGATGTTGTAGAAGGGGCGCGACTTGGAACCGCCGCGGGAGAGTCGGATGACGACCATGATTGATCCTTGGGGGTGGGAAACACCAGACTGGCGCTTCACCGGGGTTTGCTACGGACGGGCCACCGGGAACACCGACGGATCTGTCCGCTTCATTGCGACGCCTGAGACACCGACTGACCACCCGGCCAGCGAAACGCCACAAAACCCAAGATTATAGCCCTGCGCTACCATCTCGACCACACCGGCCTCCCGGCCGCCCGACCTCCTCCCTTTCACCAGCCATGCCCCTCATCCGCCCCAGCCTCGACAGCGACCTCGACGCCATCACCCGCATCTACGGCCACCATGTGCTGCACGGCACCGGCACCTTTGAAACCACGCCGCCGAGCGTGGCCGACATGACAGCCCGGCGTGCCGATGTGCTGAGCAAAGGCCTGCCCTGGCTGGTGGTGGAAGAAAGCGGCGAGGTGCTGGGTTTCGCCTACGGCAACTGGTTCAAGCCGCGGCCGGCCTACCGTTTTTCAGTGGAGGATTCGATCTACATGGCCCCCGAGGCCGCGGGCAAGGGCCTGGGGCGCGCCCTGTTGGCAGAGTTGCTGGCCGCGTTCGAACGCGCGGGTGTGCGTCGGGTCATGGCCGTGATCGGCGACTCGGCCAACGCCGGCTCCATCGGTGTGCACCGGGCACTGGGCTTCGAGCCGGCCGGGGTGATTCCGTCCTGCGGCTGGAAATTCGACCGCTGGCTCGACATCGTGCTGATGCAGAAGCCGCTGGGCGCGGGCGACACCACGCCGCCTGCCCACGCCGGGAGCCCGGCATGAGCAGCGCCAACACGGTGTCGACCACCCACGACCGCGCCAGAAACAAGACGCTGGCCGCCTGGCTGGCCACTGTTGGGGGCAGCATGGGCCTGCACCGTTTCTACCTGCGCGGCCTGAGCGACTGGATCGGCTGGCTGCACCCGATGGCCGCTGGCCTGGGCTGGTGGGGCGTGACCCGTGCGCAGGCGCTGGGCCAGGACGACCAGCTGGCCTGGATGCTGATCCCCTTCCTGGGCGGCAGCGTCGCGGCTGGCTGCCTGGCCGGGATCGTGTACGCCCTCACCGACCGCGAGAAATGGAACCGCTGGTTCAACCCGGGCGTGCCAGAGGAAGCGCCCGCCGGTGGCACCAACTGGCTCACCATCGGCGCGCTGGTACTCGCGCTGCTGCTGGG
>JAGXRS010000253.1 GCA_018335615.1 Hydrogenophaga sp.
GCTGAGCTACAACAACATCGCCGACGCCGACGCGGCCTGGGAATGCGTCAAGAGCTTCGACGCCCCGGCCTGCGTGATCGTGAAGCACGCCAACCCCTGCGGCGTGGCCGTGGGCCAGGACGCGCTGGCGTCCTACAGCAAGGCCTTTCAGACCGACCCCACCAGCGCTTTCGGCGGCATCATCGCTTTCAACCGCCCGGTAGACCAGGCCGCAGCCGAGGCCGTGAGCAAGCAGTTCGTCGAGGTGCTCATGGCCCCGGCCTACACGCCCGAAGCGCTGGCCATTTTCAAGGCCAAGGCCAATGTGCGCGTGCTGCAGATCGAACTGCCCGCCGGTGCGGCAGGCCGCAACAGCCAGGACATCAAGCGCATTGGCTCGGGCCTGCTGATCCAGACCGCTGATAACCATGTGCTGCAGCGCGCCGACCTGAAGGTCGTCACCAAACTGCAGCCCACGCCGCAGCAGCTGGACGACCTGATGTTCGCCTGGACCGTGGCCCAGTACGTGAAGAGCAACGCCATCGTGTTCTGCAAGGACGGCATGACCATGGGCGTGGGCGCTGGCCAGATGAGCCGTCTGGACTCAGCCCGCATCGCCAGCATCAAGGCCGGCCACGCGAACCTGTCACTGCAGGGCACGGCCGTGGCGAGCGACGCCTTCTTCCCGTTCCGCGACGGTCTGGACGTGGTGGTGGACGCGGGTGCCACCTGCGTCATCCAGCCCGGCGGTTCCATGCGCGATCAAGAGGTGATCGACGCGGCGGATGAGCGTGGTGTGGTGATGGTGTACTCGGGCGTGCGCCACTTCCGTCACTGAACTGCGGACTCTGCTGACGCTTCGCATCATTCGCGGGAAGTGTCTTGCTCCCTCTCCCTCTGAGAGAGGGCAGGGGTGAGGGCTCTTCGGAGCCCTTATCGCTTTTTGCGCTGGTCAGGTCAAACCCGAAGTCAGTTTCACGCCTTCATGGTGCGAGGGCAGGGGGTCGGTGCATCCGGTCTCCGGCTCACCTCGCGGGCGGCTGTCCGGGTTCACATCCGTTTCTTCGTGAACACTGCTCGGGATTTCACAGTCTGTGGCAACCGCGAATGGAGCCTGCGTCCGGACTGCCCCAACCCCCTGCCCCACTGACGGGTGGGTGCGCCAGCCAAAAAATGCCGGGGTGAGCCGATCGGGTTTTGTGGAGTACCCAAACGCCCCTGAAGGTGGGTGGTGCGGGCTGGCGGGCGCAGGCTCCATTCGCGGTTACCGCAGAACGGGCCAACCCATCCGGCGTTCACGCAGCACAGTTGGCGTGCAGGTCGGGTCGCCCGCGAGCGTGAGCCGGAGAACGTCCGCTCCACCACCCACCTTGCGCGAGGTCAATGAGCAAAACGCGACGCATACAACCAAAAACGGCCGGAGAAAGCCCCGGCCGTTCGAGCAGAAATCGAGGACGATCAAGCCAGCTGCTTGAACACCTCACGCGCCGCCGCCACCGTGTCTGCAATGTCCTGCGACGTGTGCGCCGCGCTCACAAACCCCGCTTCGTACAGCGCCGGTGCGATGTACACGCCGCGGTCCAGCAGGCCGTGGAACAGGGTGTTGAACTTCGCGCCCTCGGTCGTCATCACGGTGGCGTAGTTCTGCGGCAGTTCCGGCATCAGGAAGAAACCGAACATGCCGCCCTGGCAGTCCACACTGAAGGGCACGCCTTCGGCATCGGCCGCGGACTTCAGGCCGTCGACCAGCGAGCGGGTGGTGGCCGACAGGGTCTCGAAGAAGCCGGGTTTCTGGATCTCTTTCAGCGTCGCCAGGCCGCAGGCCGTGGCCACCGGGTTGCCCGACAGGGTGCCGGCCTGGTACACACCGCCCAGCGGCGCCAGGTGCTCCATCACCGCGCGCTTGCCGCCGAAGGCCGCCAGCGGCATGCCGCCACCGATGACCTTGCCCATCACCGTCATGTCGGGCTCGAAGCCCGGGATCAGCGAGGCGTAGTGGCCCTGGGCGCTGCCCAGGCCGACGCGGAAACCGGTCATCACCTCGTCGAAGATGAACAGCGCGCCGTGCTGCGTGCACAGTTCGCGGATGCGCGTCACGAAGGGCACGCTGGCGCGCACGAAGTTCATGTTGCCGGCAATAGGCTCGATCATCACGCAGGCAACATCGGCGCCGTGCTCGGCGAAGGCCGCCTCGATCTGCGCGACGTTGTTGTATTCGAGCACCAGCGTGTGCTGCACCACCTCGGGCGGCACGCCGGCGCTGGTCGGGTTGCCGAACGTGGCCAGGCCCGAGCCGGCTTTCACCAGCAGGGCATCGGCGTGACCGTGGTAGCAGCCCTCGAACTTGATGATGGTCTTGCGGCCCGTGGCACCGCGCGCCAGTCGGATGGCGCTCATGCTGGCCTCGGTGCCCGAGCTGACCAGGCGCACCATCTCCAGGCTGGGCACCAGCTTCACGATTTCCTCGGCCAGTTCCACCTCGCGTTCGGTCGGGGCGCCGTAGGAAAAGCCTTCGAGCACCGCCTTCTGCACGGCCTCCACCACGGCCGGGTGGCCATGGCCCAGGATCATCGGGCCCCAGGAGCCGATGTAATCGATGTACTGCTGGCCGTTGGCGTCCCAGAAGTAAGCGCCCTGTGCTCGCTGCACGAAGCGCGGCGTGCCGCCCACGGCTTTGAAGGCCCGCACAGGCGAGTTCACGCCGCCGGGAATCAGGGTTTTGGCACGGTCAAACAGGGCTTGGTTGCGGTCGGTCATGGTCGTTTCTTGCCGGATCGGCATCGGGGACAAAAGCGAAAGGGTAGGGCACGCGCGCGGTGCTCGCCCGAGGCCGCACAGCGGTGCCGGGCAGGCTCAATGGCGTGTCGTGTCGAGGGGGAAGTCGCCGGCGTCCAGCGCGCTGTCGGGGGCGTCCTCACCCGCGGCTTCGCCCTCGGGCTCTTCGTCATCGTCGTGCGCCCAGAACAGGCGGTCGGGCACGGCGTGACCCATGCCAGGCTGGAAACCCGCGTCCAGGCATTGGTCGAGATAGGTCAGCGCTTCGGCGCAAGCCGATTGCAGGTCCGAGCCGCCCGCGATCAATGCACACAGCGCCGCCGACAGGGTGTCGCCCGCGCCGGCAAAGGTGGCATCGAAACGCTCATAGCGCGCGGTGGCGAGCACGGTTTCGGGGGAGGCCAGGTGGCTTTCCAGGTACTGGTCGGCCGCGTTGAATCCGGTCACCAGCGTGTACGGCACGCCGTGTGTGGCGGCTGCGCGCGCGATCTCGCGGGGCCCTGGTGCCCGGTCTTCTGCCCAGTCGGGCAGCAGCCAGCGGCACAGCGTGCTGTGGTTGCCCACCAGCACGGTGGTCTGGGGCAGCAGCAGCTCGGCGCAGGCGTCGAGGTAGTTCTCGATCGCCAGCTCGTCCCACCAGGACAGGTCGGGCATGTAGGTGATGACCGGCACCTCGGCGTAATCGGTCGTGATCTCGGCGATGGCGCTGAGGTTTTCCGGGCTGCCCGCAAAGCCGACCTTGAACGCCTGGACCGGAATGTCTTCCAGCGCGCAGCGCGCCTGCTCCGCCACGGCCTCTTCGTCGAATGCCACGTGGTCGTGAATTTCAGTGGTGTCGCGCACGTAGGCACCGGTCACCACCGAGAGCACGTGGGCCGACGCGCTGGACATGGCCGCGATGTCGGCACTCAGACCGCCGGCACCGCTGGGATCGTTCGCGTTGAACACCATCACGCAGGGAAGCGAGACTTCTCCCGGCGGGCCAACCGGGGACGGGTGGGAGATTTCGGGGGTGTCGGACATGGGTGGTCGGGGAGCGGGGCCGGTGCGTGGAAGACGTGGCG
>JAGXRS010000254.1 GCA_018335615.1 Hydrogenophaga sp.
CTGCTGCGCAGCGCGCGCCAGCTGAGCGCCGACCTCGGCCACCGCGCCGGCGCTGCCCCGCCAGCCTGACGCCATGCAACACCCGCCGCCAGTCCCCGGTACGCCCCGCTGGCCCCAGCTGGTGCTGCTGGGCACGGTGGTGGCGGGCGTGCACCTTGGGTTGCTGGTGGGCGAATGGCCCTTGTCGGCCAGCGATGCGGTGCCGCCTTCAGCGGCGGCCCTGTCGAAAAACCCGAACCCGTCCACCACCTCACCGAGCGCAGACCCTGCCAGCGCGCCCCAGCCCGCACCCGTACGCCCCGTGACCGTCAGCACCGTGCGCTGGGTGATCGCGCCACCAGCGGCGGTGCCTTTGGTGCCGGCGGCCGATACACCGGCCGAGCCGCCACGCCCGGCCCGACCGAGCCCCGCGCCGCCCGCGGAAACACCCTCCGCCACGCCCTTGGAAGCGCCCGCGCCGCAGCCAGCCGAGGCCATCGCGGCACCGCATGTCAACGCCGTCGAGCCGACGCCCCCCATGCCCGAACCGCCCCCCGAGGACGGGCTGGAAGTGGCGCAGGCTGCGGCACCCGCCGAGCCGGCCACGCCCGCCGAAGGCGCGGTCGCCCCACGTGCCGCCAGCGCACCGCCCGCCGACGCAGCACCTCTGCCACCCGCGCGGCCACCGGCCAGCGCCGCGCTCACCTACGACGTCGCGGGCAGCGTCCGCGGCATCTCGTACAACGCCCAGGCCACGCTCGACTGGACACTGGAGGCCGGCCGCTACGACGCCCGCATGGCTGTGCGCCTGCCCCTGGTGGGCAGCCGGGTGCAGACCAGCGCCGGCCAGGTTGGCGCCACCGGCCTGCTGCCGGAGCGCTTCGCCGACAAGGCCCGCAGCGAACGCGCCGCGCACTTCGATCACGCCCAGCAGCGCATCCGCTTCAGCGCCAACACGCCCGACGCCGAGCTGCAGCCCGGCGCCCAGGACCGCCTGAGTGTGTTCCTGCAGCTGGCCGCCCGCCTGAACGCCGCGCCCGAGCGCCTCCAGACGGGCCAGCTGATCGAGTTGCAGGTGGCCGGCACCACCGACGCCGAGCCCTGGCGCTTTCGCGTGGGCGAAGAGGAAACCCTCCCCCTTCCCGCCGGGGCGCTGCGCACGCGGCAGCTGGTGCGCGAGCCACGACAGCCGCGCGACAGCCAGGTGGAACTCTGGCTGGCACCCGATCTGCAACACCTGCCGGTGCGCATCCGCATCGTGCAGCACAACGGCGACCAGCTCGACCAGCAGCTCAGCCGCCTGCCCTGAGTGGCCGCTTGGCACCGCCCGGGGTGCCAGAAAAAACCGCGCATCTTGAAAATCCCCTGAACGTTGCCATGTGACCACAGTCACAACTGCATAACGGCGAGCAATTGCCGATATAAGGTCAACAGGCCCACAGGTTTCTTTTCTGAAAAGGATTTCAGTCATGCACATGCTTTACGACTCGGATGCCTTTGCCGTTGTCCACATCCTGGCCAACGCCCCGGTGGAGGGCGACAACGCGGTCGCCGACGGACCCCAGATCCCGCGCCACGGGTTTGAAATCGTCGACAAGCGCTCGGGCAAAGAGGTCTACCTCGACGGCTCCTGGGCCGAGATGTTCCAGGTCCAGATCAACGCCTGGCAGCAAAGCACCCCTTCTCAGGAAGAGGTGGAAGACACGCTGGAGGGCTATGCCTTCCTGGCGCAGATGCCGGTGGTGATGCACTGAGTCACGCGTGACAGGCTGACCGGCCGTGTCGCACACGGCCGTCGCTGGTCATCAGTCGGCGTGGCGGCGCGTCCAGAGACGGTAGACCGGCTCCGCCAGCACCAGCACGGCCACCAGGCGGCACACCTGGAAGGCCGTGACCAGGGGCACCCCCAGCTGCAGCACTTTGGCGGTGATGGCCATCTCGGCAATACCGCCTGGCGAAGTGCCCAGCACCAGCGTGGCCGGGTGCAGGCCCGTGAAGCGCGACAGCACCCAGGCGAACACCGCACACATCCCCATCATGAACACGCTGGCCACGGCCACCGAGGCCAGCCAGCGCGGGGCCGTGTGCACGAAGGCGGGCGTGAAACGCACCCCCAGACTGATGCCGATGAACAGCTGCGCCGCCGCGGTGAGCCAGGGCGGCAGGGCCGACAGGCTCACGCCCGAGAGCGTCAGTGCCATGGTGACGAGCAAGGCCCCCATGAACCAGGGGTTGGCGCGGCCCAGGCGCCGCATGAGCAGCGCGCCCACCAGCGTGAGCGCGCCCAGCACCGCCAGGCCAGCGGGCCAGACCCCCTGCGCCGCGGGCGGCGCGAGATCCACCCCGGCCGCACCCGACCACTGCAGGGCAAACGGAATCGTCAGCGTGACCAGCAGCACGCGCAGGCTGTGGGCGGCGGCCACCAGATCGGTGCGGGCGCCGCGCCGCTCGGCGATCAGCGTCATTTCCGACGCGCCGCCGATCGCCCCCGCAAAGTAGGTCGTGCTGCGCAACTGCGCGGCCGACAGGTTGGCCAGGTGCCCCGCATGGACACGGCGCAGCCAGGCGCCAAAACCCAGCCCCAGCGCCAGCGCCCACACAATGCCCAGCGCAATGGCCCACCACAGGCTGGCCACCAGGGCGCCCACCTGGGGCGTGAAGTACAGGCCGAGAGCGGCGCCAATGACCCACTGGCCGGTGTTGCGCAAGGCGATCCAACTCTCCGTGGGTGCCCCCAGCACCGACAGCAGCGAGACCGACACGAGCGGGCCGATCATCCAGGGAATCGGGGTGTCGAGCCACACGCAGAGCTGGGCCGCCACGGTGGCCAGCACCAGGGTCAGCGCGACCTGGCGCCACGATCGCGGCGCTTGTACAAGAGAAAGGGACACGGGAAACGAACGGAGGGATTTTGCAGATGAACACACGCCGCGCAGGACGGGCGGCGTAGTATGGCCGCATGAACTGTCGACCCGCTGTCAGGCCCTGGCTGGTGGTTGCTGCGCTGGTCTGGGGAAGCGCCACAGCGAACCCCGCGCCGGACACCCCCGCCCGTCTCGCGGCCCTCATCGAAGCCTGGCTGCCCACGCCCCTGCTGCTGGTGGGCGAGCAGCACGACGCGCCGGCGCACCAGGCGCTGCAGCGCGATCTGGTGCAGGCGCTGGCCGCGCGGGGTCGGCTCGCCGCCCTGGTGATGGAAATGCTCGACCACGG
>JAGXRS010000255.1 GCA_018335615.1 Hydrogenophaga sp.
CCGACGCGCTGGTGGTGCACCGGCTCGACATGTCCACCTCGGGCCTGGTGGTGATGGCGCGCGGCCTCGACGCGCAACGCGCCCTGAGCCGCGCCTTTGCCGAACGCCGGGTCCACAAGCGCTACACGGCGGTGGTGGCTGGCGCGCTGTGCAGCCTGCTGCCGGAGGGGGAATGGAACGCGATCGACCTGCCCCTCACCCTGGACTGGCCCAACCGCCCGCGCAGCATCGTCAGCGCCGAGCGGGGCAAGCCCAGCCTCACACACTGGCGGGTGGCGGCTCAAACCCCAGGCGTCCACACGGGCATCACAACCCGGTTAGAACTGGAACCGGTGACCGGACGCACGCACCAGTTGCGCGTGCACCTGCAGGCCATCGGTCACCCCATCGTGGGCGACGCGCTCTACGCCAGCCCTGAACAGCAGGCCATGGCAGATCGCCTGCTGCTGCACGCCGACACGCTGGCACTGGCGCACCCGCTCACGGGCCTGCAAATGCAATGGCACAGCCCGTGCCCGTTCTGACGTCTCCCGACCCCGTACGCCTCTTCAACCGACAGACGCACCCCGCATGCAACACCTGACCATCCTCACCGGCGCCTCCCGCGGCATGGGCCTGGCCATGGCACGCCAGCTGCTTGGCCCCGACCGGCTGCTGCTCTGCGTGTCGAGACAGATCAACGACACGCTGGAGGCGGAGGCACTGGACCGAGGAACCACGCTCATCCAGTGGTCGCAGGACCTGGCCGACCCGGCCACCGCCCGGCTGCGCCTGCAAGCCTGGCTCGACGGCCAGGACCACCGCACACTGAGCGGCGCCACGCTGATCAACAACGCCGGCATGATTCCGCGCATCGGCCCGCTGGACGACTGCCCGGCAGACGAGCTCGCGGCCGCGCTGCGCGTGGGCCTGGAGGCACCGATGCAGCTCACCGCCGCCTTTCTCAACGCCACGGCACGCTGGGTGGCCGCGGGCTGGCACGGTCCGCGCCAGGTGCTCAACATCTCGTCCGGCCTGGGCCGCTACCCCATGGCGGCCCAGGCCCCCTACTGCGCGGCCAAGGCCGGGCTGGACCACTTCACCCGCTGCGCGGCACTGGACGAGGCGCGCCGGCCCTTCGGTGCGCGCCTGGTCTCGCTGGCCCCGGGTGTGATCGACACCGACATGCAGACCCAGCTGCGCGCGGGCGACCCGGCGGGCTTTCCCGACGTGCAGCGCTTCGTGGCGCTGCAGCGCGAGGGCCAGCTGACGGCCCCCGACGAGGCCGCTGCCCGCGTGCTGGCCTGGTTGGGGCGCGCCGATTTCGGCGACCAGCCCGTGGCCGACGTGCGCGACTGAGCCCAGCGTCGCACCCCATGGCCAGCCTGCCGCGCCGCCACCTGCTGCAAGCCCTCGCCGGGCTCGGCGTCGGCCTGTACCGGCCGGCTCACGGCGAGCCAGCCCCCCGGGACCTCGCCTTCTGGCAGCTGCTGAGGGAAGGGGGTTGCGTGGTGCTGATGCGCCACGCCCAGACCGTGGCCGGGCTGGGCGACCCGCCCGGGTTTCGCCTGGGCGACTGCAGCACCCAGCGCAACCTCAGCGCCGCCGGACGCGAGCAGGCACGCCAACTCGGCGTTGCCTTTGCACGCGAGGGGGTGCACGTGGACGAGGTGCGCTCCAGCGCCTGGTGCCGCTGCACCGAAACAGCCCACCTGGCCTTCGGACGACACACCGTCTGGGCGCCTGCCAACTCGTTCTTTCAAGGCGGCGACGGCGCGGCCCAGGCCCGCGAGATGGGCCGTTTCGTGCGCGAATGGCCGACGCCGCGCAACGCGGTGATCGTCACCCACCAGGTGAACATGACGGCACTCACCGGCGGATTCCCGGCCATGGGGGAGCTGTTCCTGCTGCGCCCCGACGATGCACGCGACGGTCGCTGGCCGGTCCTGGCCCGGCACATTCCCTGACCGTTGCCCCGGACAGCGCCCACGCTGCCCCCGGCAACCGCTGACGCCTTGACCTCTGTCAAGCTCCGCGTAAGCATGCGCGCATTACCATGGCCCGTTGCCGGCGCAGCACCTGTGAGCCTGCACCGACCACACCACACCCCATTCATCCCCAGGAGAGACAGACATGAGCCGTGAAGTTGTAGTAGTCAGCGCCGCCCGCACCGCCATCGGCACCTTTGGTGGCAGCCTGAAGGACGTGCCCCCCACCGAACTCGGCGCACTGGTCGTGCGCGAGACGCTGGCACGCGCCGGCGTCGACGGCAAGGACGTCGGCCACGTGGTCTTCGGCCATGTGGTGAACACCGAGCCCAAGGACATGTACCTCTCCCGCGTGGCGGCCATCAACGGCGGCTGCGGCGAAGCCACGCCCGCCTACAACGTGAACCGCCTGTGCGGCTCGGGCCTGCAGGCCATCGTCAACGCCAGCCAGAGCATCCTGCTGGGCGACACCGACATCGCCATCGGCGGCGGTGCCGAGTGCATGAGCCGCGCGCCCTTCGCCTCGCTGAACATGCGCTGGGGCGCGCGCATGGGTGACACCAAAATGGTGGACATGATGGTGGGCGCGCTGCACGACCCCTTCCACAACATCCACATGGGCGTGACCGCCGAGAACGTGGCCGCCCAATACGGCATCACCCGCGACATGCAGGACGCGCTGGCCCTGGAAAGCCACCTGCGCGCCGAGCGCGCCACGCAAGAAGGCCGCTTCAAGGACCAGATCGTTCCCGTCGTGCTGAAAAGCCGCAAGGGCGACGTGTCCTGGGCAACCGACGAGCACTTCCGCCCTGGCTGCAAGCTGGAAGACATGAGCAAGCTCAAGCCCGTGTTCCAGAAAGAAAACGGCACCGTCACCGCCGGCAACGCCTCGGGCATCAACGACGCGGCCGCCGCCGTGGTGCTGATGGACAGCCAGGCCGCCCAGGCCCGCGGCCTGAAGCCGATGGCCCGCCTGGTGGGCTATGCCCACACCGGACTGGACCCGAAGATCATGGGCGTGGGCCCGATCTCGGCCACCCGGGCCGTCCTCGCCAAAACCGGCCTGTCGGTGAACGACCTGGACGTGATCGAGGCCAACGAAGCGTTTGCCGCCCAGGCCTGCGCCGTGAGCAAGGAACTCGACCTGGACCCGGCCAAGGTCAACCCCAACGGCTCGGGTATTTCGCTGGGCCACCCCATCGGCGCCACCGGCGCGCTGATCACCGTGAAGGCGCTCTACGAACTGGAGCGCATCCAGGGCCGCTACGCGCTGGTGACGATGTGCATCGGCGGCGGCCAGGGCATCGCGGCGGTGTTTGAACGGGTGTAAACACCCGCCCCCCGCGCCGCTTCGCGTCACCCCCCCGAAGGGGGGCGATGCCAGCGGCCCGGCAAAGCCGGTTCCGCGGCATCCTGGGCAAAGGCATGCGCGCCGGATGCCGCTTGGTGACCAACCCATCCACATGACACCCACACCCGACGCCGACACTTGGGCGCCATTGCTGGCCGAGCTGGAACGCGGCCTGCTGCAGCGCGACATGGCCGCGCGGGCGCTGCTGCTGGCGGCGCTGGCGGGTGAGCATGTGCTGCTGCTGGGGCCGCCCGGCACCGCCAAGAGCGAACTGGCGCGCCGGCTGCAGCGCTTGCTGCCCGGAGCGCGCTATTTCGAGCGCCTGCTCACGCGGTTCACCGTGCCCGAGGAGCTGTTCGGGCCGCTCTCGCTGCGCGCGCTGGAAGACGACCGCTACGAACGCCTGACCGAAGGCTACCTGCCCAGTGCCGAGGTGGCCTTTCTGGACGAGGTGTTCAAGGCCAATTCGGCCATCCTGAACACCCTGCTCGGCCTGCTGCACGAACGCCAGTTCGACAACGGCAGCCAGCGGCTGCCGGTGCCGCTGCTGTGCCTGGTAGGCGCCAGCAACGAGCAACCGCAGGACGACAGCCTGCTGGCCTTTTACGACCGCTTTCTGCTGCGCGTGCCCGTGCAGCCGGTGGACGACGAACACTTCAGCGCCCTGCTGCTGACCGACACGCGTGGGGCGCCCACCGATCAGGCATCGCCCCAGCTGGACACCGCCCATCTGGAGGCGCTGCGCGAAGCGGCACCGCAGCTGCCGCTGGCTGAACCCACGCTCGCGCTGCTGCTGCGCGCACGCGAGCATGCCCGGCAGAGCCAGCAGACCGTGTCGGACCGGCGCTGGCGCCAGCTGGTGACGCTGCTGCAGGTGCAGGCCGCCAGCCGAGGGGCCACATCGGTGGAGCCCTGGGACCTCTGGCTGCTGCCCTTCGTGCTGGCCAGCGAACCGGCGCAGGTGCCGGGCTGGACCAACTTCTTCCTGCACGCGGTCGCGCACACCGCGCCGCTCCCCCTGGATGGCCTGGAGCGTGCCGTGCTGGCCTTCGAGCAGCAGCTGGACACCGAGCGCCGCGCCCCGCCCGACGTGCAGGACGACAGCGCGGGCAAGCTCGCCCTGGCCCGCGCCATCCAGCGCCCCTGTGAAGAAAGCGAAATGGTGCGCATCACCAGCGAACGCGCGCAACGTCGCTACAGCCGCGTGCACATTGACGCCCGGGTGGCGCAATGCGAGGGACTCCAGGCACGCCTGTTGGCCCTGCACGCCGAGCAGCTGGCGCTGGCGCGCGAGGTGCTGGGACAGGCGCGGGCGCACGTCTGGCTGCCGCCATCCTGGCTGCTGCAGATCGAATCCGTGCACGGCGAACGCTGTGGTCAGCTGGCGATGTGGTGTGCCCAGCACCAGTCCACGCAACAGGGCTTTGCCGCCCTGCCTGTGGATGCCAGCGCTGACACCGCCGCGCCAGCACCAGTGCCCTGCGAATACCCATGAGGGCTTCGACAGGCTCGGCCCGAACGGGCGGGCCGGTCGGCACCGCGCCCATGGTCGGCATTCGCCCTGAAACGGTCACCGTTCGGCGTGAGCCGATCGAAGCGGCAAAGGCGCCTGACCGCCCCTACCACCACCTGAACGCCCTGCCCCGCGAGCTCTGGCGCTGGGCCGTGGTGTGCAGCAGCGGCGACGCTGCCCGGCGCCTACCCGGTCTGCCCCACTGGCACGACGCGCTGCTGGCGGGCTCCCTGCCCGACCCCTCCCGCGACCTGGGCGACCCCGAGGCCACGCAGGCGCTGCGCCCGCTGCTGGCCGAGCTGGACCTGCTCGCCCTCACCCGCCAGAGCCAGCCGCTCACCCGCCAGGTGCTGCAAAGCCTGCTGTGGCACCTGGACAGCCTGATCGACCGCCCGATGGAGGAGCCGCGGATGGCCGCTATTGCCCGCATGCAGACCCGCTTTCGCGAGAGTTGGGACGTGCAGCGCCAGGGGTGGGACGAGGTGCAGGCCCTGCTGCAGTCGCTCGGCGATCTGGCCCACCTGCGCTGGGACGATCTGGCCGGCCAGCTGAGCCGGCGCGAATGGCAGGAAGCACGCCGCATCGGCGAGC
>JAGXRS010000256.1 GCA_018335615.1 Hydrogenophaga sp.
GGATGCGGCGGGTTTCTTTTGCGGTGCCATCGCCATTCAACGCCAGTTGGGTGCCAAAGCCTGTCGGAGTGAAAAAGGCGCCCACGCCAGCGCCGGCGGCACGCAGGCGTTCGGCCAGGTTGCCTTGGGGCACCAGCTCGAGCGCGATCTGGCCGCTGCGGTACAGCTCGTCAAACACGTAGGAGTCGGCCTGGCGCGGGAAGCTGCAGATGATCTTGCGCACGCGGCCCGCCTTGAGCAGAGCAGCCAGGCCGCTGTCTCCGTTACCGGCGTTGTTGTTGACGACGGTGAGGTCGCGCGCGCCTTGCTCGATCAGACCGTCGATGAGCTCGTTGGGAATGCCAGCGGTGCCGAAGCCGCCGATGAGGACAGTAGCTCCGTCGGCGATGCCGGACAGGGCGTCCTGAATGGAAGGAGCAATTTTGTTGATCACCGTATGTCCCTTGGTGGTTGCTTCAGCCAGCCACGCGGGCCATGCGGGTCAGCGGTCTGGCCTCGTCTTCGCTCAGGGCTTTTTGCATCACGAAGTTGAAACGGGCGCGCGCCAACGGGGTGCCGGCGTCAATGCCCAAGGATTCGTAGCCCGCCGGCGCGCTGATGCGCTCCAGGTCGATCACCAGACCGTCGCGGGTGGCGAAGGCGAAGTCGTCATCCAGGAAGGTGTCGCCGGGCACGCTGATCTGCGTCGTCAGCGTGCGCAGGCCAGGTGCAACCACAAAGAAGTGCACGTGGGCTGGGCGTTGGCCGTGGCGTCCCAGGGCATCAAACAGTTCTGACGTGGGGCTGTTCGGCGCCATGGCGTACAACGGGCCCTCGATGGCACGCGGGGTGCCTGCGGCACGCCCGGCCCTGGCGTCTGCTTCGTCCCGCTTGATGTCCAGCAGGCGGTCAAAGCCCAAGCCAGCGGTGATCAGGCCCAGCTGGCCTGAGGTGCCCAGGCGGCTCAGCCAGTCGGTGGCGGCCCAGAACTCGTCGGGGGTCACGTCGTTCTCATCAATGGTCTTGAACAGGTCGGCCACGATGCGGCCCACCAGGGCACGCACCCGCGGGTTGCCGTCGGCAATCTGGACAGTGCTGACGCGCTCCAGCAGTTGCTGGACGTTGAATTCGTTTTCTCTCATCAGGTATGACCGAGTGCCGGCAACAAGGGAACGGTCAATCCAGCTTGATGCCGCGCTCGGCAATCAGTTTGCTCCAGCGGACGGATTCGCGCTGCAAATGCGTGGCCAGTTCATCCGGGCTGGAGCCGACCGGTTCGGCACCGATGGTTTCGAAGCGGGCGATCACGTCGGGCTGCTGCATGGCATCGGTCAGTGTGCGCTGCAACTTGTCGACGACGGCCTGGGGCGTGCCCGCGGGCGCAAACACAGCGAACCACGGCGACACTTCATAGCCCGCAACCCCGGCTTCGGCCAGTGTCGGGACGTTGGGCAGGGCGCTGGAGCGTTTGGCTGTGGTCACGGCCAGTGCACGCAGCTTGCCCGACTGCAGGTGGGGGCGTGCCGAGGTGATGCTGTCGAACATGTAGTTCACCTGCCCACCCAGCAAGTCGGCGACCGCCGGGCCGCTGCCCCTGTAGGGGATATGCAGCATGTCGGTGCTGGTCAACGACGTGAACATTTCCCCAGCCAGGTGGATGGAGGTGCCGTTGCCGGCCGACGCGTAGGTCAGCTGGCCGGGAGCCTTGCGGGCAGCGGCCACTACATCGGCCACGGTTTTCACGTTCGGCTGGGTGGCATTGGTGACCAACACGTTGGGTACCACGGCCAGCAGGCTCACAGGCGCGAAATCTTTCGCTGGGTCGTAGGTCAGTTTGCCGTACAAGGGCTTGTTGGTGGCCATGCCGATCGAGGTGATCAGGATGGTGTGACCGTCGGGCTTGGCCTTGGCCACGGCGTCGGTGCCGATGTTGCCGCCAGCGCCGGCACGGTTTTCGATCACGAAGGGCTGACCCAGGGCTTTGCTGGCCTTGTCGCCCAGGGTGCGGGCGATGGCATCCATGGCTCCGCCAGGCGGAAAGGGCACCACCCAGCGCACCGGTTTCGTGGGCCAGTCGGTGGCGGGCGGCTGGGCCAGTGCCGCGGTGCTCAGGCAGAGACCGGTGGCCAGGGTGCAGAGGATTTTTTTCATGGGGTTGTCTCCGGGTGGGGGTGGATCAAGCGATGGCCGAGGGGTGTTGGGCCAGCGGGGTGACATGGATGTCCATGTACGGGAACAGCGGCAGCTGCGAGAGCAGCGTGTGCAACTCGTCGTTGCTGGCCACATCGAATACGCTGTAGTTGGCGTACTCGCCCACCACCCGCCAGAGATGCTTCCAACGCCCGTCGCGCTGCAGATCTTGCGCATAGGCCTTTTCACGGGCCTTGATTTCGTTGGCCTGCTCTGCGGGAAGGTGGTGGGGGATACGCACATCCATGCGAACCAGAAACAGCATGTCGTTCTCCTTGAGGTGTTGTCAGGCCGTGGCTTGGTGGCCCAGGTCGATGTGGGTGGTGTGCAGCCCGGTGCGGGCGCGGTCGAAGCGGTCGAGCTGTGTCTGATCGACCTCCACGCCGAAGCCGGGGCCGTCGGGCAGTTGCAGCTCGAAGTCCACGATCGGCATGCGCGCGGTGACGAGGTCGTCCACCAGCAGCTGTGGGCCAAACAGTTCGCAGCCGTGATGCTGGTGGTTGAGCGTGGCAAACACGTGGGCCGATGCGGCCGAGCCGATGGAGGTTTCCAGCATGGTGCCGCCGTACCAGCCGATGTCGGCCGCTTCGGCAATGCCCGCCACCTGGCGGGTGCGCAGCAGGCCACCGTGCTTGGCCACCTTGAGCGAGAACACGTGGCTGGCCTGGCCCCGCGCCAGCAGCATGGCGTCTTGCGGGGTGCACACGGTTTCGTCGGCCATGATGGAGGCGCGGCTGCCCAGTTCGGCGCTCAGGGTTTTGAGGGCTTCCACGTTCCACTTGGCCACGGGCTGCTCGATCAGGGTCACCCCGGCGTCGATCAGCTGCGGCAGGTAGCGACGGGCGGTGTGGCCGTCCCAGGCTTGGTTCACGTCCACCGTGAGGGTGGCTTTACCTGCCAGGCCGCGGGCGATCTCGCTGACCACTGCCACGTCCTGCTGCGGCGTGCGGGCACCGATCTTCATTTTGAAAATGCGGTGGCGCTTTTGCTGCAGGCGCAGCTGGGCCTCTTCCAGGTCCTGCGCCACGTCGCCGCTGGCCAGGGTCCAGACCAAGGGCAGGCTCTGGTGGCGCTTGCCGCCCAGCAACTGGTAGGCCGGCAGGTTCAGGCTGCGCGAGACGGCGTCGATCAAGGCCATTTCGACCGCACTCTTGGCGAAGGCGTTGCCTTTGCAGGCCACGTCCATGCGCGCCAGCACGGCCCCGAAGGCCGCACCGTCCTGGTCGACCAGCGCCGGGGCCAGGTAGGTCTGGATGGCGTGCCAGATGGATTCGGGCGACTCCTCGTTCCACGACGGGCCACCGATGGTGGCGGCTTCGCCAAAGCCGGTGGCGCCGTTGCGCAACCACAGTTGCACGATCACGGGACTTTGCCGGCTGATGGCGCCGAACGACAGCTTGTGCGGCCGGATGGTGGGGATGTCCAGAATCCGGGCTTCAATGCGTTCGATGGGTGAAGGTCCGATCATGGCGGGGAACTGCTGCAAGTAAAAGAGCGAGGTTAGAGGGATCGGATATATGTTTCAAATGATTAATTTTCGATAGAACGTTCGTTTTTATCGAACGGTTGGTTAGGATGGGTCATGGAAATTCGACAGTTGCGCTACTTTCTCGACATCGCCGACACCGAACATCTGACGCAGTCGGCACAGAACCTGTACGTCACCCAGTCGACCTTGTCGCATGGCCTGCGTCAGCTGGAGCAGGAGCTGGGGGTTGTCCTGTTCGACCGCCTGGGCCGCGGCCTGAAGCTGTCGCCAGCCGGGCAAGAGTTCCGCGCGTATGCGCTGCGGGCCCTCAAAGAGCTGGAGGCCGGGCGCATGGCCCTGTCGGACTTGAGCGGGTTACAGACGGGACGTTTGACGCTGGGGGTGTTCCCCACCTTTTTGCACACCGTGGTGCCGGCCACGGTGGCGGCGTTTCACCGCGATTACCCCAAGGTGTCGGTGGCGGTGCGTGCGCTGCGTGCCGGCCCGATCGAAGAGCAGCTGCTGCGCGGCGAGCTGGACCTGGGCATTGCCTTTCACCCCGCGCTGCACGAGGACATGGAGGCCGAGCCGCTGTTTGACGAACGGCTGCTGGTGGTGGTGCACGCTGGCCATCCGCTGGTCAGCGCACCCCAATGGCCGCTGGACGCGCTTGATGGGATGCCACTGGCGTTGCTGACGCGAAACTTCGCGACCCGCCGCCAGATCGACGAGCAGTTTCGCCAGGCCGGGCTGGCGCCCGACGTGCGGGTCGAGATGGAGTCGGTGGAAGCCTTGCTGGGGGTTTGCCGACACAGCGTGGCGCTGGCGACCATCGTGCCCGAGCGGGCAGCACGACAGTGCCCAGACCTGCACGCCGCCGTCATTGATGCGCCCGGTTGGGTGCGCACCGCTGGCTTGCTGTGGCGCCGCGGAGCGTCGCGCAGCGCCGCGGCGCTGGAGTTTGCCCGCCGGCTTCGGGAAAGCGCTGGGGCGGGGACTTGTTAGGCGGGTAGGCTGCTCCAGAACTCCACCAGCAGTGCGGCAAAGGCAGCCGGTTGCTCCACGGCGCTGAGGTGGGCAGCGTCCAGGTGGCGCAGTCGCGCGCCGGGGATGGTGCTGGCGATGCGTGCCGACATGGCGGGCGGCGTCGCCTCGTCGCGGGTGCCGGCGATCACCAGCGTGGGACACGCGATGCGGGCGTTCCCGGCGTCCAGGTCGATGCGA
>JAGXRS010000257.1 GCA_018335615.1 Hydrogenophaga sp.
GACCGCCCACGCTTGCCTGATAGCCTGCCGCTAACGGCTCAATACCCCCAATTTGTCCGGAAGCGCCCGCCGGGGGGCGCCGTCGACTAAGCTACGGGCCCCGCCCTGCGTCCCGCCCGGACGCTACCGGGCGGGTGGCTCGGCCTGTTCAACAGACACACAGGCCCGGAGCGCTCCACAGGAACAACAGCAGATGAAACGCGACAACTCCATGCGTCCCCAGGACCTGACCCAGACCCAGCCCATCAGCCTCGATGTGCTGAAAGAAAAATACCTGAAGCCCGGTGAAGACGGGATCGAAGACCTCTACCGCCGCGTGGCGCGTGCCCTGGCCTCGGTGGAAAAAGAAGACACGCGCGCCGAATGGGAGCAGCGCTTCCTCGACAACCTGCACGCTGGGGCCATCGGCGCCGGGCGCATCATGAGCGCCGCCGGCACCGACATCCAGGCCACGCTGATCAACTGCTTCGTGCAACCCGTGGGCGACTGCATCCAGGGCGTGGACGCCGAGGGCTACCCCGGCATCTACGAGGCCCTGCGCGAAGCCGCCGAGACCATGCGCCGCGGTGGCGGCGTGGGCTACGACTTCTCGCGCATCCGCCCCAAGGGTGCTGAGGTCAAGGGCACGCACTCCATGGCCTCCGGCCCGTGCAGCTACATCAACGTGTTCGACCAGAGCTGCTCCACCGTGGAGAGCGCCGGCGCGCGCCGTGGCGCCCAGATGGGCGTGCTGCGCATCGACCACCCCGATGTGCTCGAATTCATCACCGCCAAGCGCACCCCCGGCCGCTGGAACAACTTCAACGTGTCGGTCGGCGTGTCCGACGCCTTCATGGAAGCCCTGGGCGGCGACCAGCCCTGGGAACTGGTGCACAAGGCCCGCCCCGGTGCCTCGCTGATCGCCAAGGGCGCCTACCAGCGCGCCGACGGCCAGTGGGTCTACCAGACCATCGCCGCGCGCGAACTGTGGGACACGGTGATGAAGTCGGCCTACGACTTCGCCGAGCCCGGCATCCTGTTTCTGGACCACATCCAGCAGGACAACAACCTGCGTTACTGCGAGTCGATTGCGGCGACGAACCCCTGCGGTGAGCAACCGCTTCCGCCCTATGGCTGCTGCGACCTCGGCCCGGTGATCCTCACGCGCTTCGTGCGCAACCCCTTCGGCTTCGGCGGCCTGCCGTCGTTCGACTTCGACGCCTTCGAGAAGGCCGTGGCCACGCAGGTGCGCGCGCTCGACAACGTGCTGGACGTGACCTTCTGGCCGCTGCCCCAGCAGCGCGAAGAATCGGCCGCCAAGCGCCGCATTGGTGTGGGCTTCACCGGCATGGGCAACACCCTGGCCATGCTGTGCGTGCGCTACGACCGCGACGAAGGCCGCGCCATGGCCGCCAAGATCGCCGAGCGCATGCGCGACGCGGCCTACGCGGCGTCGGTGGCGCTGGCGCAGGAAAAGGGCCCCTTCCCCAAGCTGGTGGTGGACGATTACCTGGCCGCCGGCACCTTCGCCAGCCGCCTGCCGGCCGCGCTGCAGAAGCAGATCCGCAAGCACGGCATCCGCAACAGCCACCTGCTCTCCATCGCGCCCACCGGCACGGTGAGCCTGGCCTTTGCCGACAACGCGTCCAACGGCATCGAGCCACCGTTTTCCTGGATGTACCGCCGCAAGAAGCGCGAGTCTGACGGCTCCACCAGCGAATACGCCGTGGAAGACCACGCCTGGCGCCTGTACCGCGAGCTGGGCGGGGATGTGGACCAGCTGCCCGAGTACTTCGTGAACGCCCTGGCCATGAGCGCCAGCGACCACATCGCCATGATGGAAGCGGTGCAGCCCTTCGTGGACACCGCCATTTCCAAGACGGTGAACGTGGAGGCCGACTACCCCTACGAGGACTTCAAGGGCCTGTACCAGCAGGCTTGGCGCGCCCACCTCAAGGGCCTGGCCACCTACCGCCCGAACAGCATCCTGGGCTCGGTGCTCGACACCGGCAGCGCAGCGACCGACGCGGCAGCGGCCACCGCCGCCGCCACGCCGGCCACCCCGGTCGACCCGATGCGCACCGTGATCGAAAGCCGCCCCAAGGGCGCGCTCTCGGCCGTGGCCGACAAGGTCGAGTACTGGACGCAGGAAGGCCACAAGACGCTGTACATCGTGGTCTCGTTCCTGCCGGTGCCCGCTGCCGACGGTGTGGGCACCGTGGAGCGTGCCATCGAGTTCTTCATGCCCGTGGGCCAGAGCGGCGAGTCGCAGCAGTGGATCACCTCCACCATGCGCATGCTCTCGCTGGCCGCACGTGGCGGCTTCCTGGAGCGCGCCCTGGGCGACATGCGCAAGGTCGCCTGGGACCGCGGCCCGGTGCGCCTGGGCACCTACCAGAAGTCCGACGGCACGCACGTGCCGATGTGGCACGACTCCGAAGTGGCGGCCATCGCCTTCGCACTGCAGAGCATCATCGCGCGCCGTGCCCAGCAGGGCGTGGCCGCGGTGGCGCCCGGCCCGGTGCCGGCTGTTGCGGCCAGCACGTCCAGCGGCGTGATGGCCGGCAAGAAGTGCCCCGAGTGCGGCGCGCACGCCATGATCCGCAAGGACGGCTGCGACTACTGCACCCAGTGCGGCCATCTGGGCACCTGCGGCTGAACACGCCCACGCACCTGGACTGAGTCCCCGACCCATCGGGTCCCGACCGCTGCCGCACCCGCCGCAGCGGTTTTTTTTGCCCGCTGCTCCGGGCTCGCACGCCCCGGTCCATCGCTCTTTGGTAGTAGCTCCTCTGCGCATTTCCAGGGCGGTTTTCTGTCGTCTAATTTGTGAATGCCGGCCGGTACCGCGTGCTCGTAAACGGGTGTCGCTGTCTCAGGTCCAGCTGCTCCAGGTCCGCAGGACCGCAGGGCAGCACCTGCTGCAGCGGGCGCCGACATGGTTGACCTGTCCGCTGTCCGTCAGTCCGCCTGCAAGCTTCCCTGCGAACGATGGCGATAACCCATGAATGGTGTCGAGTGAAATTGGAAACGGTTGCGAAGTCCCACACGGTCCGGCCCCTGCGCACGCCTGCGCCCGCCGCCCGCACGGGGCCCTGCGGCGCGCAGTCCTGGCGCCCGCGGCACCTGCTGCTGGCACCGCACCGCCTGGGCTTTGCGCTGGCGGTGCTGCTCCTGCTGGCCTCCGGTGCCTGGTGGGCGTTGGTCCAGGTGGACCGCGTCAGCGCTGTGCTGGGCCTGGGCTATGCCGTCTCGCCCTCCCTGGGTCACGCCGCGGTGATGAGCTTCGGCTTCATCCCGCTGTTTTTCACCGGCTTTCTTTTCACGGCGGGCCCGAAGTGGCTCGCCGTCCGCGGGCCGGAGGCGCACGCGCTGGTGGCTCCGCTGCTGCTGCAGACCGGCGGCTGGATGGTCTGGCTGCTGGGCGTGCACCTGTCGCTGGGGCTCACCCTGGTGGGCGGTGCCGTGGCCCTGCTGGGGCTCGCCTGGGTGGTCGCCTTGTTCATTGGCCTGG
>JAGXRS010000258.1 GCA_018335615.1 Hydrogenophaga sp.
GCGGGAATGAACGGAACCGGCGAGCGGATCAGGCGCTGGCCGTGGCCTCTGCAGGTTGCAACTGCTCCGCAGCCACGGGCAGCCGGATCAGGTGATCGAAAGCGCTCAGCGCTGCCTTGGAACCCTCTCCGGCCGCGATCACGATCTGCTTGTACGGCACGGTGGTGCAGTCACCCGCTGCAAAAACGCCGGGCAGGCTGGTGTGGTTGCGCGCATCCACCTTGATCTCGCCAAAGGGGCTCAGGTCGAGCGAACCCTTGAGCCACTCGGTGTTGGGCACCAGCCCGATCTGCACGAACACCCCCTCCAGTTCAATGTGCTTCACGTCGCCGCTCAAGCGGTCCTTGTAGCTCAGGCCGTTCACCTTGCCACCGACGCCGGTGATCTCGGTGGTCTGGGCGCTGACATGGATGGTCACGTTGGGCAGGCTCTTGAGTTTGCTCACGAGCACCGCGTCGGCCTTCAGGGCGTCGGCAAATTCAATCAGCGTGACGTGCTTGACCACACCCGCCAGGTCGATGGCAGCTTCCACGCCCGAGTTGCCGCCGCCGATCACGGCCACGTGCTTGCCCTTGAACAGGGGGCCGTCGCAATGCGGGCAGTAAGCCACGCCTTTGTTCTTGTATTCCTGCTCGCCCGGCACGTTGACGTTGCGCCAGCGCGCGCCGGTGGAGAGGATGACACTGCGGGCCTTGAGGGTGGCGCCATTGGCCATCTGCACGCCGATCAGGCCGCCGGCTTCGGTGGCGGGGATGATCTGGGCCGCACGCTGCAGGTTCATGATGTCCACGTCGTAGTGGCGCACCTGGGCTTCGAGCGCAGCCGAGAACTTCGGCCCATCGGTTTCCAGTACGGAGATGTAGTTTTCGATGGCCATGGTGTCGTTCACCTGGCCACCAAAACGCTCGGCCGCGACCCCGACGCGGATGCCCTTGCGGGCAGCGTACACAGCCGCTGCGGCACCCGCTGGTCCACCACCGACGATCAACACGTCATAGGGGTCCTTTGCGTTGAGCTTGGCAGCTTCGCGCTCGTCAGAGCGGGTATCAAGCTTGGCCACAATTTCTTCCACGCTCATGCGGCCGGAACCGAACACCTGCCCGTTGAGAAACACCATGGGGACAGCCATGATCTCGCGCTCATTGACCTCCTGCTGGAAGGCACCGCCCTCGATCACGACCGTCTTGACCTTCGGATTGAAGATGGCCATGAGCGAGAGGGCCTGCACCACGTCAGGACAGTTGTGGCAGCTCAAGGACATGTAGACCTCGAAGCTGAAGTCACCGTCCAGACCTCTGATCGACTCGATCACGTCGGCCTCGACCTTCGGCGGGTGGCCTCCGGTCCACAGCAGGGCCAGTACCAGCGAAGTGAACTCGTGGCCCAGCGGCAGACCGGCAAAGCGAACACCCTGTTCTTCGCCCTCTCGGGCTACCACAAACGAGGGCTTTCGTGCGTCGTTGCCCGAGGTGTCCAGCGTCACCTTGTCCGACAGCGACACGATGTCGGCGAGCAGACCGCGCATCTCCACACCGGTGTCGCTGTCGTCGAGCGAAGCAATCAAACGGATCGGCTGGCGCAGCATGCCCAGGTAGGTCTGGAGTTGGGATTTGAGGGTGGCGTCAAGCATGGTGGACTCCTGAAGGAATAACGGGGATGGGGCATTGCATCAATGCCGCTGGTGCATGGGCCAGCCGCTCGTGACGAGGGCCCATGGGGCAGCGGTACTGCCGGGGGAACGTGGAGCGAAGTGCTTTCGCCCAGCACACGGCGGAACTGGCTTGGCCAGGCCGCCCGCGCTGCCCCCCCGGGAAACGCCGCGCCGCGAGGCGCGACGCGGAGGTTCAGATCTTGCCGACGAGTTCCAGCGAAGGAGCGATCGTCTTGGCGCCTTCGTTCCACTTGGCGGGGCACACCTGGCCGGGGTTGGCGGCGGTGTACTGGGCGGCCTTGAGCTTGCGCAGGGTCTCCTTGACGTCGCGGGCGATTTCGTTGGAGTGCACTTCCATCGTCTTGATCACGCCGTCGGGGTTGATCACGAAGGTGCCGCGCAGCGCCAGGCCTTCTTCCGCGATGTGCACGCCAAAGGCATTGGTCAGGGTGTGGGTCGGGTCACCGACCAGGGGGAACTGGGCCTTGCCCACGGCGGGGCTGGTCTCGTGCCAGACCTTGTGCGAGAAATGCGTGTCGGTGGTGACGATGTAGACCTCGGCACCGGCCTTCTGGAACTCGGCATAGTTGTCGGCCGCGTCTTCCACTTCGGTTGGGCAGTTGAAGGTGAAAGCGGCGGGCATGAAGATCAGCACGGACCACTTGCCCTTCATGCTCTCGTCGGACACTTCGATGAACTTGCCGTTGTGGAACGCCTGGGTCTTGAAAGGCTGGACTTGGGTGTTGATCAGGGACATGGTGTTTCCTTTGGTTGAAGTGAATAAAACGCGAAGCCGTCAAAGCGACCACGCAATCATAGCTGCGGACTATTGAAATGCGTTATTGATAGTCTCTATGCGGTGCATAGCTTTTGCATGCCGGACCGCATCCGCATTATTCCCGACAGGACCAGACGCATTGCCTCCCGAAAGGTGGCCAGATGACCACCGGCCCGGTCTGTGAGGATCGGTTGCAGACGGAAAGGGCATCGACCATCATGATAATCATTCGCATTTGCAATACAATCAAACTTTAGCCAGCCAACGCACCGCGCGCCGCGGGTGTCCAGCCAGCCGACAACTGCACACCCAACAGGCGACCATGTCTCACCGTTTCCAACGCGCCCGCACCGTCCCCCTCTTCCCGCTGTCCAGTGCACCCGCCGGGGTTTCGCGTCCACCCGCCAGCCCCGCGACCTTGCTTCCGCTGGGTGCCCTGCTGCTGGCGAGCTCGATGGGGGCGATGGCACAAACCACGCCCACCGACTCGGGGAATACCCTTGCAACGGTTGTGGTGCGAGAAAAAGCCGAAGCGCCAGAAGGCAAAGACGCATTGCGAGCCAGCGAGACCACCATCGGCAAAAGTCGACAGCAACTGCGTGACATCCCCCAGTCGATCACCGTGGTCACTGAAAAGCTGATGGACGACCGCAACCTGGACACGGTCAAAGAGGCATTGAAAAACACCGCTGGCATCACGTTCCTGGCGGCCGAAGGCGGCGAAGAAGACATCCGCCTGCGTGGCTTTGCCCTGCAGGCCACCGGCGACCTGTTCATCGACGGCATGCGCGATCCCGCCATTTACGACCGCGACACCTTCAACCTCGACCGCATGGAGGTGCTCCGCGGTTCTGCTTCGATGTTGTTTGGACGCGGCTCCACCGGTGGCGCCGTCAACCAGGTGTCGAAGCTGCCGCGCCTGATGGACGAACACCAGGTCGACCTGACACTTGGCAGCCACCAGTACGTGCGCGCAACCGGCGACTTCAACCTCAAGACCGGCGACAGCGCAGCCCTGCGCCTCAACGCCATGGCCACCAAGGCCGACAACAACGGCAGCGGCGCCAGCGTCGACAAGCGCGGCCTCGCTGCCGCCTACCGATGGGGCATTGCCGAGAAAAACGAGTTTCTCGCCAGCCTGTACCACCTGGACAACCAGAACGGCATCAACTACGGCATCCCCTTCATCGCCCCCTACGCAGGAGCACCTGGCACCGAGCGCGTGCTGCTTCCACTGAAACCCGATGCGTATTACGGGTTGTCCAGCGACTACAACGAGAGCGGCGGAACCATCGCCACCCTCGGACACACCCACCGCTTCAGCCGGGACAGCGAGCTGACCACCAAGCTGCGTGTCGGCCAGTTCCAACGTGACCAGCGCTCGGGCGCCATTCGCCTGGCGCCTGCCGCGCAGCAACCGGGCGGCGTGGCAACGGACCTCACCAACTTTGGCCCCGACACACGGCTCACCCGCGGCACCCACCTGAAGATCCAGGACATGGACCTGGTGCAGGCGCAGACCGATTTCACCAACCAGTTCAATGCCTGGGGTGTGCGCCACGAACTCACCACAGGCGCCGATTTCTCTCAGGAGAAACGCACCGTGTTCGCCGCGCGCAATGCGGACCAGGGCGGCGCCAACATCACCAAGCCATCGACCACGGTAGGAACGCCCAACGACGGCGCATCGGTGGACGAGGCCTCGCGCGTCCTGCGCGTCAACAACGACTACCAGGCCAAGGGCTGGGGAGCGTATGTGCAGGACGTGGTGCACCTCACGCCCCAGGTCAAGCTGGTCGGTGGCTTGCGCTACGACAACCTGGTGGGCGACTACAACCTGCGCAGCATCCCCAATGCCGCATCCGGACCGGAAACAGTCGACGCTTACCGGATGAAGCTCTCCGAGATCAGCCAGCGCGTGGGCGCGCTGTACCAGCCCACCGACCGACACTCCTTCCACGTGTCGGCCGGCACCTCCTTCAACACCTCGGGCGATGCCTACTCCCTGAGCGCAGGCAACGTCGACACACCGCCGGAGAAGAGTGTCAACCTCGAAATCGGCGCCAAGCTCGATTCGGCCAACAAGCAGTGGACGACGCGCCTGGCCGCGTTCCGCTCGACCAAGCACAACGAACGCAACACCGACCCCGACCGGACCGTTCCGGCACCCACGCTGGCCAACCCCAACGCAACAGCCGCTCTCATCAGCACCGCCGGCAAACGGCATGTGGCGGGTTTCGAAATGGACCTGACAGGCCGCCTCTCACCGCAGTGGGAAATTTACGGGTCCTACATGTGG
>JAGXRS010000259.1 GCA_018335615.1 Hydrogenophaga sp.
AAGATGATCAACTCGGTCATGCGCGGCGTGTTCCTCAAGGACCCGAACCTGCGCCGCGAATTCCTGTCGCTCATCCCGCGTTGAGGCCGGCCCCTCGGCCACTTCGAAGCCTGTATCAACGCCCGTTCACAGCCCGCGCCGCCGAGATCCGCGGGCGCAGACACCCTCTACCGGAAGAATCCCATGCTCGTACGCCTGCTATACGTCAGTCGCGCGGTCGACAAAGACAGCGCCAGGGCCATTGAATCCATTCTGGAGGCCTCCCGCTCGCACAACATGAGCAACGGCATCACCGGCGTGCTCTGCTACGGCGGCGGCGTGTTCCTGCAAGCCATCGAAGGTGGCCGTGCCGCCGTCAACAAGCTCTACAACCACATCGTGGACGACAAGCGCCACACCGATGTGGTGCTGCTGGACTACGAAGAGATCAGCGAACGACGCTTTGGCGGCTGGACCATGGGCCAGGTCAACCTGTCCAAGCTCAACACGTCCATCGTGCTCAAGTACTCGGAGCGCCCGGAGTTCGACCCGTACGCCGTGTCGGGCCGGGTCTCGCTGGCCTTGCTGGAAGAGCTGATGGCCACGGCGAGCATCATCGGCCGCGCCTGAACCGGCCGCCCGTGACCGCGCCGGCGCTGCTCGGGTGCGACTTCACCAGTGCCCCGAGCCGCCGCAAGCCCATCACCCTGGCGGTGGGCCGGCTGGACCGGGGCCGGGTGCTGTTGCAGGGTGTCGAGCGTTTCGACACGCTGGACGCCTGGCATGACCGCCTGACGCGGCAGGAGGCCTGGGTCGGCGGCTTCGACCTGCCCTTTGGCCTGCCGCGCGAACTGGTCGAGACACTCGGCTGGCCCACCGACTGGCTGGGCTGTATGACGCTCTACGCCAGCCTCAGCCGGGCCAGCATTCGCGACACCTTTGCCGCTTTTTGCAATGCCCGCCCAGTGGGCGGCAAGTTCGCTCATCGCGCCACCGATGCGCCGGCGGGTTCGAGTTCCAGCATGAAATGGGTCAATCCCCCCGTGGCCTACATGCTGCACGCCGGGGTGCCGGCCCTGGTGCATGCGGGCGCGACCTTGCCCGGTCTGTACGCGGGCGACCCGGCACGGGTGGCGCTGGAGGCTTACCCCGGCCTGCTGGCGCGCAGCGTGCTGGGCAACACCTCGTACAAAAGCGATGACCGCGCGCGCCAGACGCCGGACCGCCTGATCGCCCGCAAGACCCTGCTGCACGCCCTGGAAAACGGCGACGCGCCCTTGTTGCAGGGCATCGGCCTGCGCCTGAAACTCAGCCACGCACAGCGCGACACGCTGGCCGACGACCCCAGCGGCGACAGCCTGGACGCCGTGCTCTGCCTGCTGCAGGCGGCGTGGGCGCAGACCCGGCACGAGGCCGGCCACCCGCGTTACGGCCTGCCCGACTTCGACCCGCTGGAGGGCTGGATCGTCACCGCCTGATCGGCCCGCGGGCCCGGAAGCGGCCGGGCCATGGATGAGCCGACGCGTGGGACGCGCCGAAGGCGCATGATCGGCCCCTGCGCTGTGCCCGGAGCATCCGGCGTCCGGAGCGCCAGCGCAGCATTCAAAAAGGCTCCTCATGAACGCAAGCAAATTGATCGGCATCCTGCTCATCGCGGCCGGGGCCATCGGCCTGGTGGTCGGCAGCTTCAGTTACACCAAGGAAACCCAGGCCGTGAAGCTCGGGCCGCTGGAGCTCACGGTGACCGAGAAGGAAACGGTCAATGTGCCCCTGTGGGCGGGCCTGGGCGCCATCGCGCTCGGTGGCGTCCTGCTGGTGATGGGCGGCCGCAAGGGCTGAGCACCCGCCGTCTGCCGATTCATCAGGCGATCCGCTCGCCCAACACATGGATCAGCAGTGCGATCACCAGCACGGCCAGCCAGTTGAGCGCAAAACCGGCGCGCATCATTTGCGCGATGCTGACCTGGCCCGAGCCGTAGACGATGGCGTTCGGTGGCGTGGCCACCGGCAGCATGAAGGCGCAGCTGGCGGCCAGCGCCACGGCCATCAGCATCGGTAGCGGTACCAAGCCCAGCCCCACGGCCACGGCCGAGAGCACCGGGATCAGGGTGTTGGCCACCGCGGTGTTGCTGGTGAGCTCGGTGAGGAAGATCACCAGCGTGGTGACCGCCAGCAGCATCCACAGCGCCGGCACCCCGGCCATGCCGGTAAATCCCGAGGCCAGCCAGGCATCCACGCCGTTGGCGCTGATGGCGGCCGCCAGACTCAGGCCACCCCCGAACAGCAGCAGGATGCCCCAGGGCAGCTTCAGCGCCGTGTCCCAGTCCATCGCGTACACGCCGCGCGCGCGGTCCACCGGCAGCACAAAGAGCAGCAGTGCACCGGCCATGGCAATGCCGGCGTCGCTCAGCTGTGGCAGGTCGAGCCAGCGCGCCAGCGGCACCCGCAGCACCCAGCCCAGCGCCGTGAGCAGGAAAACCGCCAGCACCAGCGCCTCGCCACGCGACAGCGGCGTGCGGCGCTGCAGGTCGGCCCCGATCGCGGCCCGTGTGGCCTCGTCGATCACCAGCCGCACCGGAAAGGCCACGCGCACCAGCCACAGCCAGGCCAGCGGCAGCAGCAGCGCCACCAGGGGCAGGCCGATGGCCATCCAGCCGAGCATGGTGATCTCGATGCCCAGCTGGGCCCGCGCAAAGCTGGCCAGGATGAGGTTGGGTGGTGAGCCGATCAGCGTGCCCAGCCCGCCGATGGAGGCGCCATAGGCCAGGCCCAGCATCAGGCAGACACCGAAATGGTCCAGCGCGCGGGCGGTGGCCGGGTCGGATGCGTCCACTTTCTCGCGCACCAGCTGCGTCACGCTCAGGCCCACCGGCAGCATCATCATGGCCGCGGCGGTGTTGGAGATCCACATGCTGAGCAGCGCGGTGGCGGCCATGAAACCGGCCACCAGGCGCACCGGCGAGGTGCCGACCCGGCGCACGATGGCCAGCCCGATGCGCGTGTGCAGGCCCCAGCGCTGCATCGCCAGGCCGATGATGAAGCCGCCCATGAAGAGAAAGATGATGTCCGAGGCGTAGGGCTGCAGCGTCTGGGCGGTGGGTTGCACCCCCGCGAGCGGAAACAGCACCACCGGCAGCAGCGCGGTGGCGGGCAGGGGAATGGCCTCGGTCATCCACCACACCGCCATCCACACGCCCGCGGCCACGGTGAGCCGCCCGACCGGGCTGAGCGCGCCGTCCACCGGCAGCAGCCACAGGCACAGCGCCGCCAGCAGCG
>JAGXRS010000260.1 GCA_018335615.1 Hydrogenophaga sp.
ACGGTGAAAAGCACCATGGCGATGACCATCCACACGGCGATTTTCGAAAACCACTGGTTGTTCAAGACTGACTCCTGACGGCGATATTGATTGATTGATTCATCTGGTGACCATTTTAGGACTTTCAAGCCACCGAAAGCCTGATGCCACATCAGGCAATGTCAATCAAGGGGTTAGGAAAAAATGGGCAATCCGCATGCCTCTGGTCAGGCAGGCTTTTTCAGACCCATGCCCACGAGAAAGGTTTCAGACGATTTCTCGCGCGAGGCCTTGGGTTTGACCGCTTTCACGGTGCGAAAGGTTTGCCGGAACAAGGCGACCATGGGATCGTAGGCCCCGCCATGGAAGAGCTTCACCACCAGCGAGCCATCCGGCTTGAGGTGATGGACGGCAAAGTCCACCGCGAGTTCCACCAGATCGGTGATGCGGGCCGCGTCCGTGGAGCCAATGCCGGAGAGGTTGGGTGCCATGTCGGACACCACCACATCCACCGCCTTCACACCCCGGTCCACCAGCGCCTGTTCCAGTTGCGCCAGCACGGCCGGCTCGCGGAAATCGCCCAGGATGAAATGCACACCTTCGACCGGCTCCATGGGCAGCATGTCGAGTGCGATGATGGTGCCGTGCAGCTCGCCCACCGCCGCGCCCTGCGGGCTCAGCTGGCGCCGTGCGTACTGACTCCAGGCACCCGGTGTGGAGCCCAGGTCCACCACGCAGTGGCCCGGCCGGATGAGCCCCAGGGTTTCATCCAGCTCCTTGAGCTTGTACGCGGCACGCGCGCGGAAGCCATCTTTCTTGGCGAGCAGCACGTAGGTGTCGTTCACGTGCTGGTTGAGCCAGGCCTTGTTGACCTTCTTGCTCTTGGTTTTGACTTTCATGCTGCTGCGGTGCCCTGGCGGGCGGCGTGTGCGAAAAAGGCACGGGAGCCGCCGTTAAACGATAATTGTCCCATGCCCCAGATCACACTCACTCCCGCCCAGCGCAAAGTTCACCGCGCTGAGGCCCACCACCTCGATCCCGTCGTCCACATCGGCGGCGACGGCCTGACCCCCGCGGTCACCAAAGAAGCCGACGGGGCGCTCAACGCACACGGCCTGATCAAGATCCGCGTGTTCAGCGACGACCGCGCCGCCCGCGAGGCCATGCTGCAGCAGCTGGCCGACCAGCTCGATGCCGCGCCCATCCAGCACATCGGCAAGCTGCTCGTACTCTGGCGCCCCATGCCCGAGAAAGAAAAAGCGGTGGACGAAGACCGCATGCCCGGCCCGCGCGATGTGAAGGTGCTCAAGTTCAGCAAGCGCGGTGGCCAGCGCCCGGAAGTGAAGGTGGTGCGCGTGCTCGGCAACCAGCGCCTGACCCCGGGCGGCCAGGTCAAGCGGGCCAAGGTCATGAAGAAAAGCGTCAAGAAAAGCGCCCAGTCGCAATAAAAACGGGCGCTTTCTGCCCTCTGACCCACAGGACAATCTGGCACCCGAATCCGTGCTGCGTTGTCCTTTTTTTTGCCTGCGCGCGCATTGAACTCCCGGTTCAGCGACCTCATCTCTAAGCCCATGAACGACCGCACCGCTTCCGCCGCCCTCAATCCCCTGCTTGATTTTGCCGATCTGCCGCGTTTCGATGCGATCACGCCCGCTGTGGTCGCGCCGGCCATCGACCAGTTGCTGAAAGTGGCCAGCGCCGCGCTGGAACAGGTCACACAACCCGACTTCCCGGCCGACTGGACCCGCATCTCGCTCACGCTCGACGTGCCGGCCGAGCAGCTGTCGCGCGCCTGGGGCGCGGTGAGCCACCTCAACAGCGTGGCCGATTCGCCTGAACTGCGCGCGGCCTACAACGAGGCGCTGCCCAAGGTGACCGAATTCTGGACGCGTCTGGGGGCGGACGAGCGGCTCTACGCCCAGTACAAAGCCATGGACCCCGCCTCGCTCACGCCCGAGCAGGCACAGGCGCACAAGAACGCCATGCGCGGCTTCGTGCTCGGCGGTGCCGAACTCACCGGCGCCGCCAAGGAGCGTTTCGCCTGGCTGCAGGAACGTCAGGCCGAGCTGGGCCAGAAGTTCAGCGAGAACGCACTCGACGCCACCGATGCGTTTGCTCTTTATGTGCCCGCGGAAGAGCTGGCCGGCGTGCCCGACGATGTGCAGCAGGCCACCGCCGCGGCGGCACAGGCCGAAGGCAAGAGCGGTCACAAGCTCACGCTGAAGATGCCCTGCTACCTGCCCGTGATGCAGTTCGCGCACAGCAGCCCGCTGCGCGAGCGCCTGTACCGCGCCTATGCCACCCGGGCCAGCGACCAGGCCGAGGGCGAGGCCGTGAAGTTCGACAACGCGGCCATCATGGGCGAGCTGCTGGCGCTGCGCCACGAAGAGGCGCAGCTGCTGGGTCACCGCCACTACGCCGATGTGTCGCTGGTGCCCAAGATGGCCGAGTCGCCCGAACAGGTGATCGCCTTCCTGCGCGACCTGGGCCACAAAGCCCGGACGCATGCCGAGCAAGACCTGGCCGATCTGCGCGAATTCGCCGCTACCGAACTGGGCCTGAGCGACCCGCAGGCCTGGGACTGGCCCTACATCGGCGAAAAGCTGAAAGAGGCGCGCTACGCCTTCAGCGAGCAGGAAGTCAAACCCTACTTCACGGCGCCGAAGGTGCTCGCCGGCCTGTTCCAGATCGTCGAGACGCTGTTCGAGGTGGCGATCCGCCGCGACCAGGCGCCGGTGTGGCACCCCACGGTCGAGTTCTACCGCATCGAGCGCGCCACGCCGCAGGGCCCACAGCTGGTGGGGCAGTTCTACCTGGACCCATCGGCGCGCACCGGCAAACGCGGCGGCGCCTGGATGGACGATGTGCGCGCCCGCTGGCTGCGCCCCGACACCGGCACGCTGCAGACCCCGGTGGCGCACCTGGTGTGCAACTTCGCCGAGGGCGTGGAAGTGGACGGCGTGAAGAAGCCGCCGCTGCTGACGCACGACGACGTCATCACCCTCTTCCACGAGTTCGGCCACGGCCTGCACCACCTGCTGACGCAGGTGAACGAGCGCGATGTGTCGGGCATCAGCGGCGTGGAATGGGACGCCGTGGAGCTGCCCAGCCAGTTCATGGAAAACTTCTGCTGGGAATGGGACGTGCTCAAGCACATGACGGCCCATGTGGACACCGGCGAGCCGCTACCGCGCGCGCTGTTCGACAAGATGCTGGCCGCCAAGAACTACCAGACCGGCCTGCAGACGCTGCGGCAGGTGGAGTTCTCGCTGTTCGACATGCTGCTGCACAGCCAGCCAGCGCCCGCCACCAGCGGCGAGGCCATCCTGGCGCTGCAGCAGACGGTGCGCGACGAGATCGCCGTGCTCAAGCCACCGGCCTACAGCCGCACCCCGCACACCTTCAGCCACATCTTTGCCGGCGGCTACTCGGCGGGCTATTACAGCTACAAGTGGGCCGAGGTGCTCTCGGCCGACGCCTACGCCGCGTTCGAGGAGGCCGCCGCCCAAA
>JAGXRS010000261.1 GCA_018335615.1 Hydrogenophaga sp.
GGTGCTGGAGGCCGTGCTGCAAGCCCAGCCGACCTGGGCTGACCACGGCAGGTCCAACCCGGACCTCACCTTCGACATAGCGAAGGCAGCCGGCCTGGACATCGAGCGAGCGCGCGAAGACATGGCCCGGCCCGAGATGCTGGCGTTGCTGGAACAGGATGTTGCTGACCTCAAGGCCCTGTAGGTCAGTCGCACGCCCCCTTCTTCGTCAACGGTCGCAGCCTGCCCAGCTTCGGGCCGGACCAATTGGCCGCTCTGGTGGCGGATGAAGTGGTGAAGGCAAAGCGATAGTGGACGGCAACGGTATCGCGACGATGATGTGAGCATCGTGAACCTATTGCCCACCCTCCGACAACCTGGCGTCCTTGCCGCACTCGGCGCGGCCTTGTTGTTTGGCGCCGGCACGCCGCTGGCCAAACAGTTGCTAAGCGGTGTGGACCCTTGGATGCTCGCGGGGCTGCTCTACCTCGGCTCGGGTCTGGGGCTGGGCGCCTGGCGAGTGCTTCGTAAGCAACTGGCGATCCCATCTTGAATGACCCGATGGGGTTGAGCAAGATCGTGTGCACGCAACATTAACGTGGACACGATGCTCAAAGATCCTCAGACCCCCCGCTATTCGGTACGGCGCACGCACCGCACCTACACCCCACAATTCAAAGCCGATCTTGTGGCCATGTGCCGCCAACCCGGGCAAGGCAGCCAAGGCCAAAGACTTCACCAACCAGCGAACCCGCAAAGGTGGCGGCATCGATGAGATCGAGCGGGCCAAGAACAGGAACAAATCCAAGACCCGAGCCCGAGTGGAGCACGTCTTTGCCGTGGTCAAGCGGCTGTGGGGGTTTGCTAAGGTGCGCTATCGGGGCCTGCAGAAGAACGCCACGCGTTCGTTCGTGGTGCTGGGCCTGGCCAATATTTATCTGGCACGCAAGCGTCTGATGGCATGAGTGCGCCTGAAATGGGCCTCAGGCATGTCCTGGGGGGTGAAAGTGGCCCAAACCACGAGAAATACGCCCAAGTTGAGCTCAGAAATCCCACATCGTGCAACTGACAACCCGTTTTTATGCGGTCAACCGCAAAGCGGCTACTTGTTCAGCGTTGCCCTAAGGCTACCAGTACGGTGGGCCGGCTTTGTGCAACAAAGCCATGCCCAAGGACCAAAATGCTCGGTACATCCGTCTGGTGCGATACGGCGGGGTATGCCCGGTGTGCGCTGGTCAGATTGAGTTGCGATATGGGATGGGCACAGAAGCCCGTCGCCTGTTTGGTGCCTGCAGCGAAGCCCCGCAGGAGCACGTTTTCTCCTTCGATCGCGTGACGCGAAAAGGGCAGCGTGTTCGGTGATGAGGACCACAAGTAAGCCCCTGGTTTGGCACCTCGATGGGCTATGTTAGCTGGAGGACCTGTGCCCTGAGCAATGGTCTTGTCACCACACGATGTCCAGATCAAATCAACCCATACAACTTCGCCATGCGTACAGCCGTTCGCCGGTCGGGTGCGCCCAGCTTGGCGTTGATCCGCTGAAACCGGCAGTCGATAGTTTTGGCTTCCACGTTCAGCAGTGCCCCGATGACCTTGCTGCCGTGGCCGGCGGCTTCGTGGCGCAGCAACTCCAGATCGGCCGCCGTCAGGCGTGACCTGGCCAGCAGTTCTTCGCGCATCGACCGGTGCACCCAGCGGTGCAACTCCATGGCCAGCGCACGCGCCAGCACCCGCCGCAAGGCACATTCCCCATCGTCAAAGACACCGGGCGTTGCCGACCCCAGGCACAGCACCCCGACGCGGGAGAGCCCGACGCAACTCGGGGCCGGGATGATGAGCGCGGAGCGGAATCCGAGCACGGCAGACCGGGCGACGAACGCCTGTTCTTCGCTGGACACCAGTTGCATTTCGCTGGCACGAATGGGTTCGGTGTGGAGGGTGGCGTGGCGCAACCAGGGGTCGTGCTCGTGCCAGCCCGCCTGCGCATACTCGGCTGCCCAGAGAGGGTCGCAGACCAAGAGCGAGCGGTAGGATGAGCGGGTGGCGTCGTCGCGCAGCTGGCTCAGGAAGACGCCGGAGTCGGCGCCCAGATGGCCCATCACGGCACGAAACAGCTGCAGGGCGGTGGCGGTGTTGTCGGCATCGCCGACGTGCTGGATCAGTGCGAGCACGTTCCGCTCGTCCAGGGCATCCATGCCTGCGGGTTGCCCCGGCGGCGTTGGCTCGTCACCAGGGACCGATGAATGCGCCATGGCCTTCTCGCACCAGATGTCCAAACAGCACGGCATCTTCAAACCGCAGGGGTTCGGCGCTGCACCACCGGTCGAACGATGGCTGATCGGCAAATACCATCGACTGGGTCAGGCGGCTCCCGATGAGTTGCAGCTGCGTGCGGTCGACCAGCAGTCCTTCGGTCGTGGGGTGCAAGGTGAAGGTGGTGCGTCCATCGCACGAGGTCAGGGTGCAAGCGCTGCGCAGACCCGGTGTGGCGGAGCTTTGGCGCGGCGCTCTTGTGGGGCGCTGCCGGCGCAGTTGCAACGCGGCCCGTTTGGCGCCCAAGGGTCGGGCCGGTTGGTCGAGGCTGTCGATGCGCCGATGCCCGCTGCGGTGGGTGGCGTCGTCTCGCTCAGCCGGGGGCGCATTCGACGCCATGCGATTCGGTTTCATCGCCATTCCTTCCCTTGAACATCACTGGATGCAAGGGTAGGGAAGGGCGTTATTCGCTGTCAACGAATGATGGGCAGGGGCGATCAATTCTGCACGGGGGTCAGCGGCGCTAACGCCGCCGACGGCATGTGGGCTTAGCCGGTTTCAGACCGTTTGCGGCATGCCTTGCTGGCTCAATTGCGTGAGCAGCGCCAGCGCTTCTTCGGCCCGTTCGCAAGGAATGAACAGGTGGTCGTGGTGGTAGGCCGCCACCGCGTTGCACGAGATACCCGCCTGCGCCAGGCAGTGGCTGACCAGGGCCAGAAAGCCCACGGCGTTCAGCGACGAGTGCACCGTGAGGGTGATCAGGCGCGACTCGAAGACATGGGGAATGTCGGCCCGCAGTGCCTGCGAGCGTTCGACGATGGCCGTGAGCCCTTCGGCTTCCCGAAACGTGCAAATGGGGTCAAGGCCGCTGGGGAGTCGGTGGTCGGTAAAGGTGCAGTAAACAAAGGTCTCCGGCTGGAGCTGGGGCGCCATCTGTCGTTGCAAGCGTTGTTGGTCTTCTTCGCCATTCATTGTTGTTTGCTTCCGGATTTTTGGTCTGGTGATGCGGCTTGGGGCAAATTATCAGCGGACAGCAACGGGCACGTGTTGCCATGTGCAGCTTCATCAACACCCCGCACTGCCTCGATTTAGGTTTTCTGACCACCCTGTAAAGTTGCTAAACCGTCGCGTTCAAGGTGGATCAGTTGCTACCTTATGGAACGGCCCGGTTGCTTGGGCAATGGTCAGCAGGCGGTCTCACCGACGAAAGCTGTCCCGACGGAGGCGGTGAGGGGGGATCAACATGACATCCACATCAGGTATCGTTTCCGACCTTGCTGCGCTGCGCAGTCACTTACGCGCGAGCGACCCTCGGTATCCAGATCTTCTCCGGGTTAAGCCATGGGTGGCGTTGCGGGACATCTTGTTCGACTGGTTGGTGGTGTTCGGTGCCGTTGCTGCCGTCGTATGGGGCGGATGGGGCTGGGTGTTGCTGGCTGTTCTGGTCATCGGCAACCGCCAGCGTGCGCTGGGCAACGTGCTTCACGATGCCGGGCATGGCAATCTGTGGCGCAACCGCGTGGGCAACGACACAGTGGCTCAGCTGCTCGTGGCACCCCTGCTGTTCGCAAGCCTTACCCGCTATCGGGTCACTCATTTTCAGCACCATGCGCGGCTGGGTGATGCCGCGTCAGATCCGGATTTCCTCCACCACACGCGCCTGCCTGAAAGAGCGTGGTTGACCACGTACGCCCGCTTCGTGCTGTCGTGGCGATCTTGGCTGGGCTCCCTGGGAGGCCATCTTTTTGATCCGGCTGTTCACGCCGCAAGCAAAAGCTATATCGTGGTCTGGTGGGCCTCGTTGCTGGGTCTGTTGTGGTGGTTTGCAGGAAGAGACTTCGCCGTCACTTTCAGTGTTGTGTGGCTGGTGGCGCGTGCCACGGCTTTTCACATCATCACCACGTTCCGTGAGATGTGCGACCACTTCGGTCTACAGCCTGGCGGGGTATTCAGCTTCACACGCGACATGCACTGCCATGGCTTTTGGCGGGTCGTCATCCACCCTCGAAACAACGGCTACCACCTCACGCACCACCTGTTGCCGGCTGTGCCTTACTACCACTTGCCGGCCGCACACGAGGTTCTTCAACAGACGGCACTGTACCGGGATCGATCAAGTATCTGCACCGCCTACTTTTCTGGCACGGGATCGGTCACCCGCTCCTGGGCACAGGGAGTGCAGTGATGCCACACACACTTGGAGCCCTTCAGGTCGCAGCGCTGCTGGTGTCAGCCAGCTACGGCATCGGACTGCTGTTTGGATCGGGCGAACAAGCCCTGAGCCATGGCATGGCGGGAGGTATCTATGGCGTGGCCACTGCCGCTGGTATGCTGCTGCTGGCCTTGTTCGCCCGGCGGCTGTGGTCGAAGGGTTTGCCGATCTGGGACGTTTTTGCCCATGCATACGGTGCGGGCCTGCAGCGGCCGGTTGCTTTGTTGTCACTGGTCTGGATGGCCGGTGTGCTGGCGGCGCAGATTCACGGCGGTGTCGCTGTGATGCAGTTGCTGGGGCTGGCGGACCTGCCGGGCTTGACCCTGGTTCTGACCTTGCTGTATGGAGCGTCTCGGCTGGATTTGCGATTCGCCGCCGGGGTGTTCGCTTTGTGCCTGAGCGCCAGCGCGCTGGTGCTGGTTTATGCGATTGTCTCGGCTGATGGCATGGGCTTGTATCTGCGTGCTGTGCCCGAGTTCATGCACGATTTGTCGGGTTTTCAGCCGCAACAACTCTGGGCCATTCTCCTGGCCGTCAGTCTGCTGGTGTGCATGGGCGCCGACTACCAGCAGTTCGTGCTGGCCGCCAGGACACCCTGGGCCGCTGCAACAGGGTGTGCGCTGGCTGCTGTGATTTTGCTGGCTATCGGATTTCTGCCGTCTACCTTGGTGGTCACGATGGTGGAAAAAGGCGCCCTCGGCGATGTTGCAACCGCCAAGCAGGTGGTGCCTCTGGTGTTGGCTCAGGTGGCGGGCACTATGGGTGCGGGTGCAGACACGCTCATGTTGGTGGCTTTGTCCTTGGCCGCATTGGGATCGGGTGCGGCGATCCTACGCGCCATGACCGATGCGTTAGTTTCGGCGGTGCCTTCTGGGCCTTTTTCTCGGCGCCAGGTGCTCACGATAGTGGCGCTGCTCCTTGGGGCATCTTTGGCAGCCCGAGAACAAGGCATCGTCGCCACCATGGTATCGGTCAACGTGGTGTACATCGCCAGCATTGGGGTGTGTTTTGTCGCGCTGATGATGGGTGTTCCGCTCTCGAAACGTCATGCCAGTGCCGCCCTGACCACTGGTTTTTTGGTGTCCTCAGGCGTCCAGCTAGCAGTCTGGGCTGGCTGGACGCTTGATGGCGCCGATATTTTGGCCTTGACGGTCGGGTTGGCAGCTTCGCTAGCGGCCTCGATGCTGTTGCGCTGGAGGGCGGTACGCGGATGGGTGAGGGCGTCGGGATCGTCGCGTTGATCAGGTGGTATCAGACAGCACATCCACCGGTGGCAGCGGGGTGCTTGAAGCAGCTAGGTGCCGCCTGGCCACTGACACGATCAACGCCGAGATGTCGCGTGCCAGCGCGGGCTCCAGTTCCCAGTGGTGCCACAGCAGATCGACCATCATGTGGTCGCCCGGGCAAATGTCCACGAGCCGGCCTTCAGCCACCAGAGGTTCGGCTTGGATGCTGGGTGCCAGCCCATAGCCGGCGCCCATCACAATCCCGTTCAGCAAGGCTTCGGGCGAGGGCAGGTAGTGACGGGCAAAGCGGTCAACGGGAAAGCCAAATCGTTGCTTGAGGAACTCGGTGTGCAGCGCGTCCTTGCGGTTGAACAGGATGGCGGGGGCCTTGAGCACCGCCTGCACCGTGAACCCTTCCGGAAAATGCGCCCGCTGGAACGCGGGGGTGGCGTAGCAGCGGTATTCCATCGCACCGAGCGGCTCGGCCAGGAAACCGGTGGCGGGCTTGGGGTCGGTCGTGATGCAGCCGATGACCTCGCCGCGCGATAGCCGGGCAGCGGTGTGGTCCTGATCGTCTGCCACCACTTCCAGGGCCACCTGTTCGCTCAACAGCAGTTCCTTCAGCACCTCGGGAAACCAGGTGGCCAGGGAGTCGGCGTTGACGGCAATCGCCAGCGGGATCGGGCGGCCTTTGGTGGGTGTGGGTGCCAGCGTTTGAAGGACGGAGCCTTCGAGGATGCGCAGCGCGGTCACATGGCGCAGCAACACTTCGCCGGCTGGGGTCGGCACGACCGGGCGGTCGCGGACCAGCAACACCAGCGACAGCGATTCTTCAAGCGCGCGAATGCGCTGTGACACCGCACCTCGGGTGATGCTCAGCACCTGCGCTGCGCGCTCAAAGCTTTGTTGCGCCACCACGGTGGCAAAGGTTTCCAACTGATCACGATCCAGCATGTCTTGCCCTCCCGACGGTTCGTCTCATGTGCCACGGATCGGCAGGCAAACGGCAGGCTGAGCGAACCCGTCCGTGCCC
>JAGXRS010000262.1 GCA_018335615.1 Hydrogenophaga sp.
CCCACGCCATGGCGGCGGGTCAACACCCGCCCACGCGCCGCGCCGCCACCTCGAACGGGTTGTCCCGGTAGGCACGCCGGCCGCACGTCCACTGCCAGGCCCCCGCCAGCAGGTAGGCGGGCAGGAACAGCGGGCCCCAGCGTTCGTACTGACGCACATGGGTGTGCTCGTGGGCGCGCAGGTGGTCCAGTTCGCGGGCGCTGACGCCGAGCACCACATGGCCGAAGGTGATGGCGGTGAAGGGCAGGCGCCAGCCCACGCCTGGCCGGGCGGCGGCGCGATGCTTCAGCGCCACTTCAAGCACACCGTCCACCCGGCGCCACTGCGCGCCGGCCAGCAGGAACAGCCCTGCCAGCAGCAAGCCGATGAGGGAGTTGGGCGAGGCCCAGAGCACGCGCACCCAGCGCATCCCCCAGGAGCCTCGTGAGGGCTTCGACCGGCTCAGCCCGAACGGCCGGGATGGCATGGGGCACCCATCCGCATCAGGAAACGATGTAGGCGCCCGAGCCGGTGGACAGCAGCTTGCCGTCGGGCCCCATGAACTCCATGCGGGTGGACGCCACGCGCGAGCCCAGGCGCATCACCTCGGCACGCAGCTCGAAATGCGTGCCGATGCCGGGGCGCAGGTAGTCGATGCGCAGGTCGATGGTGCCGAGCTTGGCGAAGCGGTGCAGGCGCTGCTCGGGCGGCTCGTCCATGTGGCGCGCGCCGATGGCGGCCATGCAGGCCAGGCCGCCCATGGCATCGAGCCCGGCGCTGATGACGCCGCCGTGGATGCGGTTGTAGCTGAAGTGGCCCACCAGCTCGGGCTTCATGTCGATGCGGGCGGTGACGCGCTCGGGCAGCAGGCTGGTGATCTTCAGGCCGAGCACCTGGTTGAAGACGATCCTTTCTTCGAAGATGGCTTTGAGGCCGTTGATGAACTCGGCTTCGAATTCAGCGGGTGGCGTGGTGGCTTTGATCATGGCTGGATTGTGTGGGAAGCCCGGACCTGGCAGACCCGGGCGTGTCGCGTGTTGGGCAGTGGCATGGATGGGTGCGCCCTGAACCCACGCCGAGCTGGCGCGCCGCCAGTTCCTTCATGATGTCCCCGGCGGCGCAGAACGGCCTGGCCCGGGTAGCGTGCTTCTTGAGCCAACCGACCTGCGCCGCGCCGTCCGGCCCCTGCTCGCCGGCGTCGGCCGGCACACACCGCAAGTGCCGGCACCCCGGCCAAGGCCCGAGCCGCCGCCGTGACGATCCCGATGCGAGCGGCCATCACACCAGGGACCCACACCGGACGGTGGCCGGGGCGTGTACGGTGGTGGGGTTCACGCCGGGTCCTTCAGAAACAGGTGCAGGGCGGTGTCGGCCAGGTCGTCCAAGCTGGCGCGGCGCGCCGGATCAAACCACTGCACCGACCAGTTCAGCGCACCGAAGAGCATCAGCCGCGCCAGCCCAGGGTCGCCGCGCAGCTCGCCGCTGTCGTGCAGGGCGCGCAGCACCGGCACCCACGCCGCTTCGTAGCGGTCTTTCAGGTGGTTGACCTCGGTGCGTTGCGCGGGGGAGAGCGAACGCCATTCGTAGAGCATCACGGGGATGAAGTCGCTGTCGGGTCCCAGCAGCACCTCCAGATGGCTGCGCACGAGCACCCGCAGGCATTCGCGTGGCACGGGCATGGGCTCGGTCGCCGAAGCCACGATCGCGACCTGCTGGCGGTGCACCGCACGGTCCATGCCTTCTAGCATCACGGCGGCGAGCAAGGCTTCCTTGCTCTCGAAATGGTAGAAGGGCGAGCCCGACCGCATGCCGGCTGCGGCAGCAATGTCGCGCGTGCTGGTGGCGGCAAAGCCCTGCTGACGGAACAGGCGGGCCGCGGCGTGCAGCAAGGCCTGGCGCCGGTTGCCGTCGTCGCGCTCGCCCGCGGTCTTGCGCGGGCGGCCACGGGCACGCCGTGGGGCAGGCTCGGCCGTGGGGTCGGGGCGGATCGGGCACGGGGTATTCATGGCGCTGAACCATAGCAGCGGCCTGTATTTTCAGCAAGCAAATGCTTGGCTTAATTACCTTGCCGGGGGTTGCCAGGGCCGGGCAACCCGTCCGGGCGCTGTGTGTTGCCACATGGCGACAGGCTTGTAGTTCGATAGTTCCAGCCCGGGAAGACCCGTGTCGAAAAAGACCCAAAAGGATATCGGGCGACATTGTTCACGGCGCTGATCGGGGACAGAATCCGCGTTCTGGCATCCAGCGCCAACCGGCGATGGTCCGTCATTTTTCCTTGCACTTGCCCCGCGCCCCTCTACCCGCACCGCCAAAGCCCATGCCCATGTGCTGGGCCATTCCGTGTGTGCCCGACAGCGGGAGCGTGCCATGCTGAGCCGTCTGAACCGCAGCAGCCTCAAGTTCCAGCTGGTGGTGACCATTGGTTCGCTGGCCCTGCTCAGCGGGGTGCTGTTCAGCGCCGTGGCCAGCCACCTCGCGCGCCAGCAGACCCAGCTCGACCAGAGCGCGCTGCTGAACCATGTGGCCGCGCGTCTCTCGGCCCGCCTGGCACAGGACATGAACGCGCGGGCCAGGGAAATGCTGTTTCTGAGCCGGCTCGACCAGATCCGCGCCCATGAAGCGGACGACGACACCCGCATGGTGCTGCTGCGGCGCATGCAGGAGTCTTACCCCTTCTATGCCTGGCTGGGCATGACCGATCCGCAGGGCACCATCGTCTCCAGCACCGTTCCCGCCATCGTCGGGGTGAGCGTGGCGCAGCGGGAGTGGTTCCGCTCAGGACTGCAGGGGCTGCACTTCGGCGACGTGCACGACGCCCTGCTGCTGAGCAAGCTGCTGCCCCAGAACGGCGAGACCGACGCGCCCTTGCGGCTGGTGGATGTGTCCATCCCGGTCTACGGCGACCGCGGCACCCTGATCGGCGTGCTGGCGGCCCACCTGAACCTGGACTGGGCGATCGAAACCCGCCAGAGCGTGCTCGAGCAACTGGCCCGGCCCGATGTGGAGGCGATCGTCGTCAACGCCCAGGGGAAGGTGCTGCTGGGCACCGACGGGCTGCAGGCCGAGCAGACCGACCTCAGCGGCCTGCATGTGATGCGCCACGCGACCACCACGTCCAACAGCGGGCTGGTGGAGGCGTGGCCCG
>JAGXRS010000263.1 GCA_018335615.1 Hydrogenophaga sp.
CTGGCGCCGCCACTGTTGATCAGGGCCTGCTGTGCCGGCTCCACCCCCTCGATGGCGATCATGAAGCGGCACTCGCTGCGGGGTGCGTCTGCCGGCACGTCGATCTGGAACCGGAAGGGCACGTTCGCTCTCGGGGCAATCTGGCGCGTGCGGCGCTCCAGCGTCACCCACGGGCGGCAGCTGCCGGGCAGCAATTCGTCGTGAAACTTCAATTCGCCTTTCTCCGACAGTGACCAGTCCATGGTGCGAAACGACAGCGCGGAGACCTGCCCGCCCACGTTGTAGAGCTGCAGCGACTGCCCCACCCGTTGGCCGGCCCTGGCGTTCAGCTCGGTGCGCGAGGGCGACACGGCGACCTCGAACGGCCCGGCCAGTGTGGACGAGGCCAGCAGGCCCAGCGGGAGCGCCCAGGCCATTCGGCGCACCCAGGTGGGCAGGGCGTTCAGGTGAAGGAACGGGCGGTTCAATGGGAAAACAGGCATGGCGAAAGGCTTAGGGTACGGTGGCCACAAAGGTGATCTGCCCGGAGTAGTGGCCGGGTGAGGGCGCCGTGGCCGGGTTGTAGCTGAAGGTCCAGTTGGCCGTGCGGTAGGTCAGCAGGCCAGGTGCGGCTGCGGTTCCGGCGCCGCCGGTTGCCACGTTGACGCTCGCACCGGCGCCCGCGTCCGGTACCGCCGGGGCGGGCAGGTTGGTGCTGTTGTCCGAGGCAATGCCGATGATCGACATGGGAATCACATCCGTTCCGTTGGTCAAGGGCGCGCTGACCATGGCTGCGATGCTGACCTGCCCCGCGTTGCTGCGCACCTCCACCGGCAGCGTGACGGAGCTGACCGCGCTGTAGGTGGGGGGGGAGGCATTCCAGGAGACGGACTGGTTGGAGCCGCTGGTGGCCACGGTGGGTGTGCCCGGGATGCTCATCGGACCGAGTGCCAGCAACACCTCGCTCACCTCCGTGCTGGCGGCAGGCCCCGCACCGGATGTCCCGCCACCGTGGCTGCCCCCGGCGCCCACCCGCAGGTAGAGCATGCGGTCGATGTTGATGGTGAAATCGAGCCGGGCCGAGGTGTCACGGAAATTGCCCTGCTGCGAGCTTTCTTCGGCGTGAGCGGACAGTGCCAGCGCGCTGGCACACAAAGCCAGGGTGCTGCCCAGTCGGTTCACCCGGTTCATGGCAGCAACTCCAGCTCGAATCGGGGCTCAATGCCCACCAGCCCACCGGCGGCGTCCGTGGCCGACAGGTCGAGCTGCATGCCCAGATCAATGGCCAGCGTGGTGAAGGCCTGCTCAACCATCCCGCTCCAGATCACCTGGCGCTGCCCCGGCCTTGCTTCGCCGCTCTGTGTGCCGTCCAGCCCGTTCCAGTGGAAGAGCAGCCCGGCAGCGCGGCGCAGGCCGCGCGCCTGGGCTGGCAGAACCAGCGCGATACGAGCCCGCTGTCCCACGAAGGCCGCGGTGGCCAAGCGGTACTCCACCCGACCGAAATAGGCGTGGGCTTGTTGTGCAAACGGGTTGCTGCCCAGCGGTCGCCCGCTCTCGTCGAGCACGCGCAGCGCCGGGACCTGCTGGCGCGGCGAGGCCGTGGTGTCCAGTGGGTGAACGCCTTGGGCCTGTGCGGCGCCTGCTGACACGACCAGCAGCCACCCGACGCAGGCTGCGCGCCAGGGTGCCCTCATAAGAAGGAGGCGGTGAACACCACGCGCCCCTGGTATTGCCCCGCCGGGTACAGCGTGGTGTTGTTGTAGGAAAAGACCAGGGTGTTGGCCATTTCAAAGTTCTCGCTTCCTCCAAACACGGCGCAGCACAGGAAATCGGCCAGCGGCTGGTCGGCGCCGCCCGAGAAGCTGCCGTCCTGAATGTCGGATGTCTGGAAGCTGGCCTTCTCATGCGCGGTCCAGCTGATGGCGCTAAACGGAATCACCGTGCTGCCGCAGCCGGTGCCGGCCACGCAACTCAGGCCCGCGGCTGAGTTCACACTCAGGCGCACCGGCACCTGCCCGGTGGTGTTCGTGCCGCTGGGCCAGCGGCCGAGCAGGCGCACGCGAACCCCGCCGGGGGGGCTCGTGGGGGGCGTGAGGGCGTCCGGCACCCCGGTCACGGGTGACGGGCTGGGGCTGGTGTTGACGCCGGTCACGTTGAACGTGACGTTGTTGATGGTCGCGCCCGTGGCGCCCACCTGGAGCTGAATCCGACGCGGGTTGTCGAAGGGGAAAAAAGTGAACACCGCCCCGGCCGGGTGGCTGGCCAGCAGGCTGGCCAGCAGCACACCTGCCCGCCAGCGGCGAGCGTTGTCTTTCAGGCGGGGGCGGTGGTTGGGCATGATTGCAAGCGCTTACAGTGCGGAGGCGGTGTAGGTCACCGTCTGGCTGTGCGTGCCGGCAGCGGCGGCTGCCAGACCCGCCGCGCTCAGGCTGTAGGTCCAGGTAGCTGTCCTCACGGTGTTGCGAGGGATAGTGGTAGTGGTAAACGGGCTTGGGACTGTGCCTGCGCCAAATGCGCCGGTATTAGCTCCAGGGTGGGCGAGATCACCATCGCTGGTCACGACAACGTCGGCTGCCGTCAGCCCACTGCCTGCTGCGAATGGGGTGGTGACCGCACCGGTTAAGCCCGCACCAGTAGCGTTGGTCCAAGCAGTGGCGGTGAGCGTTCTTGCGGCGGCGAGCGTGGTGACGGCCATGGTCGGCGCTGTGCCGTCCCAGCCGGACGCTTGGCTGTTGCCACTGGCCAATGCTGCTGTTACCCCGCCGGGAATTTCTGTGGGCGCAACTGCCAGCGGGACAGTGTCTTCTGATGTGTTGTCTGCACCCACGCGCAGCAAGATCAGCTTGGGCACAGTGACAGAAATGTTGACCCTGGCCGTGGCGCTCACGGCACCCGATCCGGTGGATTGGTAGCCATAGGTGCTTTCAGCCTGCAGGCCGGGGCTGGCCAGCAGCAGGGCGGCGGCGCCAGCGGACGCGAGAAGTTTGAACGGGGTTTTCATGAAAAGCTCCTGTCAGAGGGGTTGGAACAAAAAAGAAACGAACGCAGCACAAACAGCGGGAGAGCGGCGTCGCGGTGCTGGCACGGCGCCCACTTGGAGAAAAAGGGTGTCAGGAAGCGGCAGGGTGCATGAACGGTCTTTCATGGCCGCGGTCACTCACCGATTCGAACCACGGCCAAGGGCGCGACGGCTTCGCCGCGCAGCGGAACCTCCACACTCACCTGGCTCTGCGGCCCTTCGCCCCAGGGCAGCGGCACCGATTCCGGCCGCAGGCTCAGGCGCTGCGCGCCGGTGGGCACCAGCGTGAAGCGGTAGTGCCCGCGCGCATCGGTGATGGCGCGCGAGCGCTGGTTGAGGAACACCTCCACGCCCGGTGCGCCGGGCTCGTCGGCTTGCTGGATGCCGTCGCGGTTGGCATCCAGGAACACCACGCCGCTGATGCGGCCCGCGCCCGCCCCCTGGGCGCCGCGCAGGCCGAAGCCGTAGGGCTGGCCCTGCTGGGCCTCGTAGCGCAGGAACAGCAGCGCGGTTTTGTCGTCGCTGCGGCTCACGCGTGCGGTGCCCGGCAGCAGGCCGGCGCCGTCGATGGTGACCACCGCCTGGTTCATGAGCAGCGAGCCGCCGAGCGTCCAGCCTTTCGTCAGGTACTTTTCGGTCTGCAGCACGCCGGAGAGGCCGCGGCTGGTGGCGAGGTTGCCCGTGCGTGAGGTGTAGCGCAGGCTGGTGCTCAGGTTCCAGTCGGGCATCAGCCAGGTTTGCCAGGTCAGGCCGGCGGTGGGGTAGGTTTGCGCGTCCCCCACGCTGCGGTCTCGCGCCCAGCCGATGGTGGTGCGCAGGAGGTCGTTCAGCCCGCCGCTGGGTGGCTGGCGCAGCCAGTCTTGCTCCCACTCCAGTTCTTCGCCCGTGGCGCTCGGTGCGTTGCTCACCAGCGCCTGGTTGCGGCGCACCGTCAGGCGCAGGCGGCTGTCGCCCGCGTGGCGCCAGCGGGTCTGATAGAAGACGCTGCCGTAGCGGCTGCGCTG
>JAGXRS010000264.1 GCA_018335615.1 Hydrogenophaga sp.
TTGGGCCTGGAACGCCGTAGTGTTCCCGGTGGTGACCCCTATTGGAGTGGCTTCGCAGGCCTGCGAAGCAGCACCGTCAACGACCAGACCGCGCAGGGCGTGAGCGCCGTGTATGCCTGCGTCCAAGCCATCTCCGAGACGACCGCCAGCCTTCCGCTGATCCTGTTCAAGCGGGAGGGTGAAGACCGCGTGCGAGCGCAGGATCATCCGCTTTACCGCGTGCTGCACGACATGGCGAACCCCGAGCAGACAGCCTTGGAAGCGCGGGAGTACCTTCAAGCCTGCGTGCTGCTGCGCGGGAATGGCTTCGCCCGGATCGTGCGCGGCTTCGATGGCCAGGTGGTGGAACTGTGGCCGCTGCGCCCTGACCGCGTGGCAGTGTTGCGAGCAGGCGGGAAACTGGCCTACGACTACACGGACGGCAATGGCGTGCTTCACCGCCTGCTGGCCCATGAGGTGCTTCACCTGCGCCACCGCCTGGGCGATGACGGCGTGCTGGGCGTGAGCCCGATTGCAGCCGCACGCGGGGTGGTGGACCTGGCACTGGCGGAAAGCCAGCATGGTGTGGACACCTTCCGCAACGGCGCCAAGCTGCTGGGCGTGCTGAAGTTTCCCGGCATGCTCAATCCAGCCCAGCGCGACGCCATCAAGCAATCTTGGAGCAGCCAGTATGGAGGCGGTGGCAATGCTGGACGCACGGCCATTCTTGAAGGTGGCGTGGACTTCCAGACCGTCAGCATGAGTCTTGAAGATGCCGAGTGGATCGCGGCCCGCCAGTTCAGCGTGGAAGAGGTTGCGCGCCTCTTCCGTGTGCCGCCTACCGTCATCGGCGACCTGAGGCACGGCAACTACTCCAACAGCGTGGAGATGGCCCGCCAGTTCGCCACCATGACCCTGAGGCGCCACCTGGTGGCATGGGAGCAGGCCATCAGCAAACAGATGCTGACGGATGAGGGCCGCCGTATCTACTTCGCCGAGCATCAGGTGGAAGGGTTGCTGAGGGGCGACAGCACCAACCGCGCGGACTTCTACGACAAGGGCATCAGCGCGGGGTGGCTGCTGCCGTCCGAGGCGCGGCGCCTGGAAAACCTGCCTGTGATCGAAGGAATCGACGATGCGAAGCCTGCCAACGTCGCGTAAGCCAGCGAAGCGGACCGGGCGCGATGCCGACCCGAGGCGCTTGCTCAAGCTCAACGGCGCCAAATGGCAGAAGCTGCGCGCCGCTGTACTGCACGCCGAGCCGCTGTGTCGCCACTGCGCGGCCCGTGGCCTGACGGTGCACGCCACCGACGTGGACCACATGAATGGAGCCGACGACAACAGGATGGAGTCGCTGCAGCCGCTGTGCCACGAATGCCATTCGCGCAAGACGGCCAGGGACCAAGGCAAGCGCGTGGCCTATGGCTGCGACGCAAGCGGTTCCCCTGCCGACCCATCGCACCCATGGAATCAGGCCGTTGTGCGCGGTCCTGGCGGGTCCCGGCACCCTTCCTTGCCAGAAATCACCAGCAACCGCAAACCCTAGACCGTCCTGCTCCTCGCTTTTTCGTCCTAAGTCCAAAGAAACCCAATGAAATCAACACCTAAGCGCAAGCGATCGGACAGCACAGCCGCTGCCGTGGCTGCCGCGCAGGCGGCTGCACTGGGGCCGCTGCAGCCACCCGAACACGTTTCATTGCGGCCGTGCGACCGGCCATTCTGGGATGCCATCATGCTGGCCCGCGCCCGTGACACCTGGACCACCGCCGACCTGGCCACGGCCGCGATACTGGCCCGCACACGCGCCGACATTGAGCGGATTCAAGCCGAGGTAGACGTGGAGGGCTTCACCATCCCCAGCGGCAAGGGCGTGCCCATCGTGAACCCGAAGCACAAGCTCTTGGAGACGATGACCCGTCGCTCCGTGTCGCTCTCCCGCGTGCTGCACGTCCACGCCGAAGCGGTCATCGGCCGCAGCCGCGATGCCGCCAACGCCCTGGGCAACGAACGCCAGGCCAGCCTTGACCTGGAAGACGAAGACGACTTGATTCCACGCCTACGGGTCGTGAGGTAAGCCGTGAAGCCCGACACCACCACCCGCGGCGGTCGCATCATCGCCTTCATCGAGCGGCATTGCATGACGCCTGACGGTGCCCACGTCGGCAGTCCGATGGTGCTGGCCGAGTTCCAGAAGGGCTTCATCCGGGACGTTTACGACAACCCCGCCGGCACGCGCCGCGCCATCCTGAGCGTGAGCCGCAAGAACGGAAAGACTGGCCTGATTGCCGGCCTGCTGCTGGCCCACCTGGTGGGACCCGAAGCCAAGCAAAACAGCCAGATCGTCAGCGGCGCCATGAGCCGCGATCAAGCCGCCCTGGTGTTCAACCTGGCGGCCAAGATGGTGCAGCTCTCGCCCAAGCTATCCCAGATCGTGCGCATCGTCCCATCCGGCAAGCGCCTGATCGGCCTGCCGCTGAACACCGAGTATCGAGCACTGGCCGCTGACGGCAAGACCGCCCACGGCCTGTCTCCGGTGCTGGCCATCTTGGACGAAATCGGCCAGGTGCGCGGCGCGCAGTCTGACTTCGTGGACGCTATCACCACCAGCCAGGGGGCGCACGAGGCGCCCCTGCTGATCGCCATCTCGACGCAGGCCGCCAGCGACGCGGATCTGTTGTCCGTGTGGCTGGACGACGCGCAGACCAGTGCGGACCCGCGTATCGTGTGCCGCCTGTACGCCGCACCCGAGGGCTGCGATCTGCTGGACCTGGAGGCTTGGAAGGTGGCCAATCCTGCTTTGGGCATCTTCCGCAGCTTGGACGACCTGCGCGAGCAGATGACGCAGGCCCAGCGCATGCCGAGTATGGAGAACACCGCGCGCAACCTGCTGTTGAACCAGCGCGTCAGCACCGAAAGCCCGTTCGTTTCGCCCGACGTGTGGAAGAGCTGCTCCAGCCCGGTACAGCCGTTCTTCGACTCCCCCGTCTTCTGTGGGCTCGACCTGTCTGCACGCACCGACCTGACGGCCCTGGTGATCGTCGGGAAGGTGGACGGCGTGTGGCATGTCGTGCCCCACTTCTGGACGCCTGAGCAGGGCCTGGTAGATCGCGCCAGACGCGACCGGGCACCCTATGACGTGTGGCACCGTCAGGGCTTCGTCCACACCACGCCAGGCGCCACGGTGGACTATGAATTCGTCGCGCAAGAGATGGCCGACATACTCAGCGACCTCAACGTGGAGGCCGTGGCCTATGACCGCTGGCGGATCGATCTGCTGCGCAAGGAACTGGACAAGATCGGCGCCAACCTGCCATTGGTTGAGTGGGGGCAGGGCTACCGGGACATGGCGCCCGCGCTTGACGCACTTGAGGCTGAACTGCTGAACGGCCGCATTGCCCACGGTGCCCACCCGGTGTTGACCATGTGTGCGGCAAACGCCACCGTGACCAAGGACCCGACCGGCGCCCGCAAGCTCGACAAGTCCCGCGCCACGGGCCGCATTGACGGCATGCAGGCCCTGGCCATGGCCATGGGAGCCGCAGCCCGCGCCGAGGAGTCCGCCACCATGTACGAAGACGGTGCGTTTATGTTCGTATGACAGAAGCGCCGAGGTGCTGGGGGTATGTATGGGGGTATCTTCGACGAACTCAACAAGAAAACCCAGTGTTGGCGCGGCTTTCCGGCTTTCTTTTGAACGCCTCCCTCTCCGCCAGTTGGTCCCCACAGACAAGCGCCCACGAGGCGCTTTTTTGTTGCCCGCTTGCGCCGCTCGGCCACGGCGCCCGAAGCCATCTGCCGTCCCTAGGAGCAAACGGGACGTAACGGTGAGATTTTGTTTGCCGATTCGGCGCTATGCTTGTGCCATGGTGGCGCACCGCGTGCAATGGTGGCGTCGCCCGCGCACATTTTCAGCGGAGAGAACATGGCCAGCGATTTCGACACGGTACGGGTGCTGCGGGCGCTGTTCAATGACCTGCCGCGAGCACCGCAAGGGCTGTCACCAGCAGAAATGATGGACTGGCTTCGCGCGTCCATGACCGGATTCGAGGGTGGTGAAACGGCTTACATGATCGAACACATCACCCGCAATTCGATGCTCGACATCGTGCTACGGCTGCGCGAAGAAGGCTACCTGCAGGACGATCTGGCATTCGAGGACACACTGAAGCTGATTTCCACGGTGGAGGGGCGTGTCACGTTCATGGACCGTTGCATCCAGGCCCAGAAGACGGTGGAGGCCACGCGCAAGTTGCTCAGCCGAGCCAAGCGTTCATGGGCCGAGGTGCGCTCCCCGGTGCGCTCGCAGCCGGAAGAGATCCAGCGGCTGGTGGACGGCGAGCCCACCGGCCCGGGGCCCTTGTTCGCGGAGTACATCTGCCGCGAGGACGTGCGCGCCATCGGCGTGTTTTCGGGCGAGCTGCCCGATATCTACGAATTCGAGTGGGGCTTCGTGACCGAAG
>JAGXRS010000265.1 GCA_018335615.1 Hydrogenophaga sp.
GCCTACGAGGCCCGCAGCCCGGGTCTCGATGACGCACCGCCTGCCGCCAAGCGCACCCGCCGCAAGGCCGACTGACATCGCTGTTCCATGCCCCTGCCCACGCTCTCCCTGTCCCTTCAATTCGGTGAATTGACCGACGCCGCCCCCCACCGCGCCGCCCTGCCCCGCCACAAGGTGGCCCGCTGGATCCGCCACGCGCTGGACGCGGACGCCGAGATCACCGTGCGCATCGTCGACGCCGAAGAAGGCCAGAGCCTCAACCGCGACTACCGCCAGAAAGACTACGCCACCAACGTGCTCACCTTCGACTACGCCACCGAGCCGGTGGTGATGGCCGACCTGGTGCTGTGCGCCCCCGTGGTGGCGCGCGAAGCGGCCGAGCTGGGCAAGCCACTGGCCGAGCACTACGCGCACCTGCTGGTGCACGGCACCCTGCACGCGCAGGGCTGGGACCACGAAACCAGCGAGACCGACGCGGAGGAAATGGAAGCCCGGGAAACCACGGTACTGGCGGGGCTGGGCCTGCCCAATCCCTACGCCTGAAGCGGGCCCCGCCGGCGCCGTTGCCGCAACAGCCCCTTCGACCTGGGCCGGCCGACGGTCTCACCGTGTGGGCATCCACCCCATCAGATCGCCATTCGCAGCGGAATCGTCACCGGCCCGTCGTTGACCAGGTGCACCTGCATGTCGGCGCCGAAGCGCCCGGTTTCCACCCGCGGATGCTGTTCGCGCGCCGCCTGCACGAAGCGGTCGTACAACGCCTCGCCCAGCGCTGGCGGCGCGGCGCCCGTGAACCCGGGCCGGTTGCCGCTGCGTGTGTCAGCCGCCAGGGTGAACTGGCTGACGATGAGCAGGCCGCCGTCCACGTCCTGCACGCTGCGGTTCATCTTGCCCTGCTCGTCGGAAAAAATGCGCAGCTTCAGGATCTTGGCCAGCAGCTTCTGACCCACGGCTTCGGTGTCGTCCAGCTCGGCGCACACCAGCACCAGCAGCCCCGGGCCGATGCGCCCCACCGTGTCGCCCGCGATGTCCACGCGGGCCTCGCTCACGCGTTGTAGCAGTGCCATCATGTCGCATCTCCCGGTTCGTCAACATACGCTTCCACATCACTGGGCAGCAACTGGATGGTGGTCCGCAGGCCCGGCACCGCGCTCATGAGGGCCTGCTCCACGCTGGCGCGCACGGCAGCCGCCCGCCCGAGCGACCACGCGGCGGGCATGTGCATGTGCAGGTCGACAAAGCGGCGCTGGCCGGCCTTGCGGCTGCTGAGGTGATCAAAACGGATGATCGCGGCCTCGCCGGGCTGGCTTTCGAATGCGGCCAGCGTGGCCTGGATGGTGGCCAGCACATCGGGCTCCAGCGCTTCGTCCATCAGGCCCTGCGACGAGCGCCAGATCAGGTGAAAACCTTCCTTGAGGATGTTCGCCGCCACCGCCATGGCCACCACCGGGTCGAGCCACAGCCAGCCGCTCACATGCACCAGCCCGAGCCCCAGCACCACCCCGGCCGATGTCCACACATCGGTCACCAGGTGCTTCGCGTCGGCCTCCAGCGCGATCGAGCGGTGCTCGCGCGCCGCCCGGAACATCACCCAGGCCAGCAGGCCGTTGAGCGCGGAACTCAGCACCGACAGTGCCAGCCCCCAACCCACCTGCTGGATCGGCTGCGGGTCCAGCAGGCGATGGCCGGCGGCCCAGAAGATGCCCAGGGCCGCGGCAATGATGAGGATGCCCTCGAAGCCCGACGAGAAATACTCGGCCTTGTGATGGCCGTAGGGGTGGTCGTCGTCGGCCGGGCGCGCAGCGATCGTCACCATCACCAGGCCAAACACCGCGCTGGCCAGGTTCACCAGCGACTCCATGGCGTCGGACAGCAGCCCCACCGAGTCCGTGATGAGCCAGGCCGTGGTCTTGAGCGCGATGGTGACGATCGCCACCACCACGGAGGCCATGAGCAGACGACGGGGCGTCAGCAGACGAGTGGTTTCAGGGGTCATGGCGCCCCGATCCCGTGCACAGGCAAGCGCGAAAACTCAGGACAAGGTGACACGCGCAAACTTGCGCTTGCCCACCTGCACCACGTACACGCCGGCGCCCAGCTTCAGGCCCTTGTCGCCGACCACGCTGGAATCGATGCGTACACCGCCACCGTCGATGAGCCGGTTGCCCTCGCCGTTGGAGGCGACCAGTCCCGCGGCATTGAGCAAGGCCGCCACGCCCAGCGGCGCCCCGCCCTCCCCCAACGACAGTGACAGTTCGGGGATCTCGTCCGGAATGCCGCCCTTGCTGCGGTTGATGAAGTCCTGCTCGGCCGCGTCGGCCGCCGCTGCGCTGTGAAAGCGCGCCGTGAGTTCCTTGGCGAGCGCGACCTTGGCATCTTTCGGGTTCGCGCCCTGCTCCACGGCCTGCTTCAGCGCCTCGATCTCGGCCAGCGACTTGAACGACAGCAGCGTGTACCAGCGCCACATGAGCGTGTCGCTGATGCTCAGCACCTTGGCGAACATGGTGTTCGGCTCTTCCGTGATGCCGATGTAGTTGTTCTTGCTCTTGGACATCTTCTCGACGCCGTCCAGGCCTTCGAGCAGCGGCATGGTCAGGATGCACTGCGGCTCCTGCCCGTATTCCTGCTGCAGGTGGCGCCCCATCAGCAGGTTGAACTTCTGGTCGGTGCCGCCCAGCTCCAGGTCGCTCTTGAGCGCCACCGAGTCGTACCCCTGCATCAGCGGGTACAGGAATTCGTGCACGCTGATCGGCGTGCCGGCGGTGAAGCGCTGGTGAAAGTCGTTGCGCTCCATCATCCGCGCCACGGTGTACTTGGCCGCCAGCTGGATCATGCCCATCGAACCCAGCGGCAGGCTCCACTCGCTGTTGTAGCGGATCTCGGTCCTGGCCGGGTCCAGCACCAGGCTGGCCTGTTTGTAATAGGTCTCGGCATTGGCCTGGATCTGCTCGGGCGTGAGCGGTGGGCGTGTGTTGTTGCGGCCTGACGGGTCACCGATCAGGCTGGTGAAATCGCCGATCAGAAAGATCACCTGGTGCCCGAGGTCCTGCAGCTGGCGCATCTTGTTGAGCACCACCGTGTGCCCGATGTGGATGTCGGGTGCCGTCGGGTCCAGACCCAGCTTGATGCGCAGCGGCGTGCCGGTGCGCTCGGATTTCAGCAACTTGCGCGCCCAGTCGTCCTGGGGAATGAGTTCATCGCATCCGCGCAGTGTGACAGCCATCGCCTCGCGTACGCCGTCCGTCAGATCGAGATCACCGGCGCCATTTTTAATAAAACTTTGGCGTTCATTTTGACTGAGGTTCATACGGGGTATTCCGGGTGCAGAAGCGCTGTTGCTGGCTATACTTTTGGGTTGATTCGTCGTGGATTTTAGTGGGCGTGCAGCGCAGCGTCGCACCAACCTTTGGTCAGCTGGCCGCGCTCAGCGGGAACCCGTGTCCGCGTGTGTTTCTCCACCCCCGTATTTGCACTGCCGACTGGTCGGCAGGCCCGCCGGAACCTACCTTGACCCATCCC
>JAGXRS010000266.1 GCA_018335615.1 Hydrogenophaga sp.
ACCACCAACAGGAATCGAACCTGTATCTAGCGCTTAGGAGGCGCTCGTTCTATCCATTGAACTATGGCGGCAAGGGGTGAATTCTAGGCCCTGATTCTCGCTTCTGTATAGCGGGCCTGTGCTTCGTCGTTCCATCACATCATTCTGCATTTGCTACAGATTCGGTACAGTAGCAAATATGAACCAGAGAACCACAGATTGCGCTGGCGCGGCGATCTTATACGAGCATGGAGGCGACGTTGCTGCCTTCGTGCGCGCCACCAACAAAAGCATCGGCGCAGCCAGGAAAAAAGCGGCTGAGCCGGTAAGGGTACGTCGAAACCGGGAGTATCACCGCTGGAAGCAGATGATGCGGCGCTGCCATGACGAGACGCACCATGCATACCCGCAGTACGGCGGTCGAGGAATCTGGGTCCACCTTGCGTGGCATGACTTCGAAACGTTTTTCAAGGACGTTGGGCCTCCGCCAGGGCCGGGCTTGTCGCTGGATCGCAAGGACAACAACCTCGGCTACACGCCGGACAACGTTCGATGGGCGTCAGCACGAGAGCAGGCCAGAAACACCACCCGATCAAAGCCACCGGTTACTGCCCGGATCGTGCCAGATGCGGGCGCTTTTGATGTCCGCATTGATGCCCGGTTTTACTCGCGGTTCCCTACCCAGGCTGCAGCCGACGCCTGGGTGGTCGAGATGCAGCGGCTTCTTTCTGACATTCACTGACATGGCAAGCTTCACCAACCGAGATGGCCGGTGGCGCGCTTTGGTCCGGCGCAAGGGTCATCCGCAGTACTGCAGCACCTTCAATACCAAGGCCCAGGCCGTGGCCTGGGCGCGCCAGATCGAGGCAGACATTGACCGTGGCCAGGCACCTGCGGCTGAGGTGGTGCTCGGCCGCCGGCTGCTGGTGGGCGAGCTGATCGACGCGTACCGCAAGCTGCGTGCAACCTCGCGCCCGATCGCCGACGACGCGAACGAGCACTACATGCTCAAGGCGCTGGCCAAAGGCCTGGGCACGCTGGATGCGGCCCGGCTGCAGGTGTCTGACCTGATGGGCTACGCCCAAGCGCGCAGCGAGGGCGGCGCGGGGCCCTACACCATCAACATGGACATCGGCAAATTGGGGACGGTGATGCGGCTCACGTCGGCACACCTCAAGCTGCAGCTGCGCGACGTGGTGGCCGAGGCGCGCCCCCTGCTCTCTCACATGGGCTTGATCGGTGGCGGTGGCAAGCGGGAGCGCCGGCCCACCGAAGACGAGCTGCATGCCCTGGTGGCCTGGCTGGCAAGCGAGCGCGGGCAGGTGTATGCCGATGTTGTGCTGTTCGCGGTGGCCACGGCGTTGCGCCGGGGCGAGGTGATGCGTGTGGCCTGGGCTGACCTGGACGTCGACAAGAAGATGCTGCTCGTGCGGGACCGCAAAGACCCGCGCCAGAAGGTAGGCAACGATCAGTGGATCCCACTGCTGGGCGGCGCGTGGGGCCTGGTGCAGGCCCAGCCGTCAGACCGTGGCGGGCGCATCTTCCCGCTGCACGAGCAGACGATCAGCAAGTACTTCAAGCAGGCGTGCGATGCGCTGGGCGTGCCAGACCTGCATTTTCACGACCTGCGCCACGAAGGCATTTCGCAGCTGTTCGAGCAGGGGTTTGACATTCCCCAGGTGGCACTGGTGAGTGGGCACAAATCCTGGAACAACCTCAAGCGGTACGCCCAGCTCAAGCCGGAAGACATGCACAAGGGCCCGGCTGGGTAGGCTCAGCCCATTCGGTCCAGCGGGCTCACGGCGCCCCTGCCGGCCGTCTGGCCGACGACGTGTGTATAAATCATCGTTGTCTCCACGTCGCTGTGCCCCAGCAGCTCCTGGATCGTGCGAATGTCGGTGCCGGCCTGTAGCAGGTGGGTGGCGAAGCAGTGGCGCAGCGTGTGGGGTGTGGCCGGCTTGTTGACGCCAGCGGCTCGCAGCGCGGCTTTCATGTGTCGCTGGATCGTCCAGTCAAACAGGTGGTGCCGGCGCTGCTCGCCAGTCTCCGGGTTGACGTGGTGATCCGGCGTCGCGAACACGTATTGCCAGGCCCACTCTTTGCCCGCGTTGGGGTACTTTCGCGCCAGGGCAAACGGCAGATCCACGCTGGCGTGGTTAGTGGACAAGTCCAGGTGGTGCCAGCGGCGGCGCTCTTCCAGCAGGTCGCGCAGCGGCTGCACCAGGCGCGCGGGCAGCATCGTCACGCGGTCTTTGTTGCCCTTGCCGGCGCGCACGATGATCTGGCGCTGCTCAAGGTCCAGATCTTTGACGCGCAAATTCAGGCCTTCCATCAACCGCATGCCGGTGCCGTAAAGCAGGCGCAGAAACAGGCCCGGCGTGCCGCTGGTCTGCGCCAGCACGGCGCGCGTTTCGTCCATCGTCATGACCACCGGCAGGCGCTGAGATTGCTTGGCTCGCACGATGCCGTCCACCCAGCCGATGTCGATGTTCAGCACCTTCTGGTACAGAAACAGGATGGACGCCAGCGCCTGGCGCTGGGTGCTGGCGGACACCTGCTGATCGCTGGCCAGCCACGTCAAGAACTGGCCGACCTCGGCCTGGCCCATGCTGCTGGGGTGCCGCTTGCCTGACCACAGCACGAAGCGCTTGATCCAGTGCCAGTAGGCCTCGTAAGTGCGCTTGCTGTAGTGACGCACAGCGATGGCATCGGCCACCAGCTGCTGCAGCTTCTTGGGCTTCGCGGACGTGGCGTCGCATAACACCGGGATGGCGTCGTGCGTAACGAGCGCTGGTCTTTGTGAATCAACGGCTTGCATGATGGCTCCCTGTGTTATCCGACTTCTGCGGTTCCCGAATTTGTGTTGGGCTGCAATCCGTACTGATGGACCAGGATCGACCGCACGAAAGCGCGAACCTCTTCTTTGCTCAGCAAAGTTACCACTTCGGATCGCAAGCAATTCCCGATCAGCTCGTCAATCTCTTCGTCTTCTATCCCGGATTCTTCAAGCGCCAGTTTTTCGGCCTGCTCCCAGGGCATAAAGGCTTTTCCGTGCAAGTCATCAGCACGCTGCAAAGGT
>JAGXRS010000267.1 GCA_018335615.1 Hydrogenophaga sp.
GCGGCCCAGGCCTTGATGGCGTCCCACGAGGCTTCGCGGATGGCGCGCTGGTCGAGCAGCCAGCGCCCGACGCTGCGGTAGGGGTGGCCGTTGTGGGCCGCGAAGGCCACGCGCACCTGGCGCACGCTGCCGTCGGCCTCGGTCACGTTCAGGCGGCCGGACCCCTGGATCTGCAGGATCATGGCGTCGATCGGGTCGGCCAGCCAGGCAATGGCGCGGCCCTGCAGCGCGGCCCGGGCAGCGGGCAGGGCGTCGATGTCCTGCCGGCTGTACCAGGGCTGGCCCGGCGGCAGCCCGGCCGGCGGGCCGTAAAGCGGCGTGCGGTGGGTGGCGGTGGGCACGCGGCTGGCCGGCAGGATGGGCTCGTAATAACCGGTGAGCAGGCCCGCCGGCGGTGTGCCGTCGGCCTCGGTCACGCGGTAGGGTTGCAGGCGGCGCACCACCCAGTCCTGCTGCTCGGCCGGGGTGGCAATGGCGAGCTGGCGCACCTCGGCACACAGGCCCGCTTGGCCAGGGGCCGGGCGCTCGCAACCGCGCACCCAGGCGTTCCAGACCTCGTGCAGGCTGTCCTGGCCCCAGCCCGGCAGCTCGGCCCAGCGCACCGGCACCCAGCGGCTCACGCCGCGCTGGATCGCCGGTGGCAGCGGTGTCGTGTCGGCGGCCACCGCCGGCGGGGTGTCCGGTGCCGGCGTCGGGTATGGATCGGGGCTGACCGCGCAGCCGGCCAGGCTTCCTACAATGAGGGCCACCAGCAGCGGCCACCCCGTGGCGCGGCGGCACTCCTTTCCACCCCCAGCCCTGGACATTCCCCCGAACCGACCCATGACCTTGTTGTTGCTTGAAGCGCTGGGCGCCCTGGTGTTGCTCGTGTTCATCGTGTGGTGGACCATGTTTTCCGGTCGCCAGAAAGGGGAACTGCCCGACAGCGTCGAGCAGGAAAAACGCGCCGCGGCCGACCAGAAGCCGCCACCGCAGCGCCCGGGCACACGCGACTGAGCACCCACGCCCTCATGGCTCATGGCGTGCGCAAGGCGTTGGCCAGTTCCACCGCCGACTTCACGCCCATCTTCTCGAAGACGCGTGAGCGGTGCACCTCCACCGTGCGCACGCTGATGTTGAGCTGATCGGCCACCAGCTTGTTCGGCAGGCCCGCCACCACCAGGTCCATCACATCGCGCTCGCGCTCGGTCAGGCTGTCCAGCCGCTGCTGCACGCTGCGCTGCGCCTGGCGCTGGGTCAGCACGCCGGCCGACTGGTGCAGCGCCTGCTCCACCCGGTCCACCAGGTGGTTGTCGGAAAAGGGTTTTTCACAAAAATCGAAGGCGCCGCGCTTGACCGCGTCGACCGCGGTGGGCACGTCGGCATGACCCGACAGGAAGATGACGGGCATGGCCGCCTGCCAGGGCAGGGCCAGCAGGTGGTCGAACAGCGCCAGGCCGCTCATGCCGGGCATGCGCACATCCAGCAACACGCAGCAGGGCACGCGGGGTTCGTCTGACCAGCGCGAGACCTCGTCCAGGAAGGCCTCGGCGCTGTCGAAGCCGTCGCTGAGCAGGCGACGCGTGCGCAGCAGCCAGGCCAGCGCGTCGCGCACGCCCTTGTCGTCGTCGACCAGGAAGACTTTGGCATCGGGATACTCGGTCATGGCGCGAATGATAGGACGGCCGCCGGCCATCAGGTCGGCAGCACAAAGCCGGCCGCCGGCAAGGTGAAGCGGAACACCGTGCCGCGCGGCTGCGCAGCTTCGTGGTTGAGGGCGCCGCCGTGCTGCTCGATCACGGTGCGGCACAGGCTCAGGCCCAGGCCCATGCCCTCGGATTTGGTGGTGAAGAACGGGGTGAACAGCTGGGCCTGCACCTCCGCGCTCATGCCCTGCCCGTGGTCGGTCACCGAGAACTCGACCCACAGCCGGCGCGCAGGCCCACCCGGCCGCGTGTCGGCGTGCAGGCGCGTCTGACGCGCCGACAGGGTGAGCACGCGCAGCCCCGACTGCTGGGGCGGGTCGCCCTCGGGCATGGCCTGCATGCCGTTGCGCGCCAGGTTGAGCAGCACCTGCTCGACCATGGTGCGGTCGCACAGCACGGCCGAGATGCCGGCCGGCATGCGGACCTGCAGCCGGATGCCGAGCTTCTTGGCCTGCAGCGCCAGCAGCGGCGCGATGGCGTCCACCAGGCTCTGCGGTGCCACTGGCTCGTGCACCTGCTCGCGCCGGCGCACGAAGTCGGCCACGCTCTTGATGACCCGCCCAGCCCGCTCGGCCTGCTCGCTGATGCGCTGCATGGCCAGCGCCAGGTCGGCCCGCACCGGGGTTTCGGGCACGTCCTGCAGCAGGTTCAGCGTGCCGGTGGCGTAGCTGGCAATGGCCGCCAGCGGCTGGTTGAGCTCGTGGCTCAGCAGCGAGGCCATCTCGCCCACCGTGGCCAGCCGTGCCGTGGCCTGCAGCCGGTCCTGTGAAGCGCGGTTGAGCTCTTCCACCCGGCGCTGCTCGGTGAGGTCGAGGATGGCGCTCATGAAACCGGTCTGCACGCCCTGGGCGTCGATCAGCGGCGCTTCGATGATGAGCACCGGGAAGCGCGTGCCGTCGCTGCGCTGGAACACCGACTCGTAGCCCTCGCGCGGCAGCGTCTGCCCGGCCAGGCGCACCGCCTGGCGCTGCTGGTACTCGTCCACCAGCTCGGGCGGCCACCAGGGCGCGGGCAGGCCGGTGCCGATGAGCTGCTCGGGGGCCAGGCCGACCATCTGGCAGAAGGCCGGGTTGACGTAGGTGACCCGACCGTCCAGCCCGCGCGCGCGCAGGCCGGTCACCAGCGAGTTCTCCATCGCCTTGCGAAACGCGAGCGCCTCGGCCACCTCCAGCTCGGCGCGCTGGCGCCGGCGCATGTCGCGTCCGAACAGGGCGAGCACCGCCAGCAGCGCCAGCGACAGCGCCCCCACCACCGCCGTGAGCACGTTGGGAAACAGCCCGCCGGTGCGCCGCGGGCTCTCCAGGCGCAGCATCAGCGTGTGGCCGGGCAGGTCGAGCAGGGCGCTGGCGCTGAGGCTGCGCTGGCTGCCCTGCACCGTGCTGTGCAGCGCCAGCCGGGTACCGTCGGGCTCCGTGAAGGCCAGGCCGCGGTCGCGCAAGAGGCTCCTGCCGGGCAGCTCGGCGAGCAGGCCGGGCAGCGTGTAGGTGGCCACCAGAAACCCCATGGGCTCGCCGGGGCGCACCACGGGCAGGCACATTTCCATCAGCTCCATGCCCTGGCCCCCGCTCATGGGCCAGAAATACGAGGCCGAGAAGGCCGGCCCCGACAGGCGCCGCGCGCTCTCGCAGGCCTGGCGCATCTCGGGCAGGAACTGGTCGCGCTCCAGGTAGCCGGCCAGGTGGCCGCGAAACGGGGTGTCGCGTGCGGCCAGCAGCCGGTAGGTGGCGTCGCGCCACTCCAGCCGCATGATCTCGCGGTGGGCATTGAGCAGCTCCGTGGCGGGCAGCACCCAGGAGTCGGGCGTGGGCGAGACGCTGTGCAGCGACTGCAGGGTCTGCACATTGCGCAGCAGGCCGGAGCGGATGTCGGTTGCCACCTGCGTGGCGTCGCTCTCCAGCGCAGCCTGGTCGCGTGCCTGCTCGTATTCGGCCGCCAGGAACACCAGCACGCCCAGCAACAGCGCCACCAGCGTGAGCAGCGCCGCCCAGAGCAGCCAGCGGCGCGAGCGCAGCCCCTGCCCCGGGAGCGCAGCGGGCGTCACGCGGCAACCCCCGCCCGGGTGCGGGGCCTCACAGCCGGCGGTGCTGCAGCGCGGGCAGCTGCTGGCGCACGGCCTGCAGGCGGGCCACGCTGAGCTCGGCCATCACCACGCCCGGGCCCTCGGCGTGCAGCGCCATGATCTCGCCCCAGGGGTCGATCACCATGGTGTGGCCCCAGGTGCGCCGGCCGTTCTCGTGCAGGCCGCCTTGCGCACTGGCGATCACATAGGCCTGGTTCTCGATGGCGCGGGCGCGCAGCAGCACCTCCCAGTGGGCGCGCCCGGTGGTGTGGGTGAAGGCGGCCGGCACCAGCAGCACGTCGGCCGCCAGCAGGCGGTACAGCTCGCCAAAGCGCAGGTCGTAGCAGACGCTCTGGCCGATGCGCCAGGCCTGGCCGTCGCGCGCGCTGAAATCGAACACCGTGGGCGTCTCGCCCGCGCGCAGCACGGCCGCCTCGTCGTAGCGCTCCGTGCCGTTGTCGTAGCGGAACAGGTGGATCTTGTCGTAGCGGCTGTGCACCTCGCCACGCGGGCCGTAGACCAGCGAGGCGTTGGCCGCGTGCGTGGGGTCCTCGGTGGCCATGGGCAGGGTGCCGCCGACGAGGGTGATCTTGAGGTCGCGCGCGGTGTCGGAGAGGAAGTCCTGCACCGTGCCCAGGCCGGGTGTTTCGGCCAGCACCAGCTTGTCGGCGTCGTTCTGCCCCATGAAGCAGAAATACTCGGGCAGCACGGCCAGTTCGGCGCCGGCGTGGGCGGCCTGCGTCAGCAGGCGGCGGGCTTCGCTCAGGTTGACGTCCAGGCTGATGCCCGAAACCATCTGGATGGCGGCGACTTTCATGGCGGGGTTCCTTGTGAAGATGCGGATGGTAGCGCCGGCCGGCACGGGCGCGGTGCGGCGGGCTCAGGGTGTGTCGGACCCGGGCCGCACCGCCCCGAGCGT
>JAGXRS010000268.1 GCA_018335615.1 Hydrogenophaga sp.
GCCATCAGCGGCATGAATGGCCAGTCGCTCGGCGGCCGCAGCATCACCGTGAACGAAGCCCGCCCGATGGAGGCACGTCCTCCCCGCACCGGCGGCTACGGCGGTGGTGACCGTTCGGGTGGCGGCGGCTACGGCGGCGGCGGCGACCGTTCCGGCGGTGGCGGCTACGGCCGTGGCGGTTACTGAGCCCTGCTCGGTCCGCCAGCGGTCTCTGGGCCGCTGAACCCCTGAGCCAGCCATGCGCTGGCTCCACAAAAAAGGCTTCCAGACCGTGGTTTGGAAGCCTTTTTTGCTGGGCGCGAGTGCCCGGGTGTTCGCCCACAGCCGGGTGTCAGCCGCGGCCCACCCGGCGGGTGGCGCTCACTTGCGGTCGGGCAGCTCGATCTTGACCTCGAGCACTTCCAGGTTGTCCTGGCGCTCCAGCAGCACCTTGATGTCTTCGGGGTCGATCTTGATGTACTTGCCGATCACGGCCACCAGTTCGCGTTGCAGCGCGGGCAGGTAGTCGGGCTGGTCCGCGTGGCGCCCACTGCGTTCGTGCGCCAGGATGATTTGCAGGCGTTCCTTGGCAACGCTGGCGGTGCGCTTCTTTTCACCGAGCAGGAAGGACAGTAGCGACATGGGTCATTTCCCTCCGAACAGGCGTTTGAAGAAACCGGCTTTTTCCGCCTCGATGAATCGCAGCGGTTTGTCGGCGCCCAGGAAACGGTCGATCACGTCGCTGTAGGCCTCGGCCACGTCGGTGCCCTTGAGGTGGATGGCCGGCATGCCCTGGTTGGACGCGGCCAGCACACTCTCGCTCTCGGGAATCACCCCGATCAGCTTGATGCGCAGGATGTCCTGGATGTCTTCGAGCGAGAGCATCTGGCCCTCGGCCACGCGGCTGGGGTTGTAGCGCGTGATCAGCAAGTGTTCCTTGATCGGCTCCTTGCCGTCGATGGCGCGCTGGGTCTTGCTGCCGAGCATGCCCAGGATGCGGTCGGAATCGCGCACGCTGGAGACTTCCGGGTTCGTGACGACGAGCGCTTCGTCGGCGTAGTGCATGGCCATCATGGCGCCGGTCTCGATGCCAGCGGGTGAGTCGCACACGATGTACTCGAACCCCATGGCGGCCAGGTCGGTCAGCACCTTGTGCACACCCTCCTGGGTGAGCGCGTCCTTGTCGCGTGTCTGGCTGGCGGCCAGCACGTACAGGTTCTCGCACTGCTTGTCCTTGATGAGCGCCTGGTTCAGGTTGGCCTCGCCCTGGATGACGTTGATCAGGTCGTACACCACACGGCGTTCACAGCCCATGATCAGGTCGAGGTTGCGCAGGCCGACGTCGAAATCGATGACCGCGGTCTTGTGGCCGCGCAGCGCAAGGCCGGTGGCGAAGCTGGCGCTGGTGGTGGTCTTGCCCACCCCGCCTTTGCCGGAGGTGACGACAACGATTTTGGTCATGGTGAGGGGTCTTTCAGAAATCGGAGAGAGATAGAGACGGGCATCGGCTCTCAGGCAGACAGCGGATCGATCACCAGCTTGTCGCCGTCTGGTCCGGGCACCAGGCGCACCTGGGCCACCTTGCCCAGCACCGGGGTGGGCAACGGGACTTCGCTGGTGCGGTAGATGCCGGCAATGGAAATCAATTCGGGCGCCATCGACAACGCAAAAATGCGGGCGTCGGCGTTGCCGCGTGCCCCCGCAATGGCCTTGCCACGCAGCGGTGCGTACACATGGATGTGGCCGTCGGCGATCACCTCGGCACCCGGGTTCACCATGGCCAGCACCACCAGGTCGCGACCGCGGGCGTAGACCTGCTGACCTGAGCGCAACGGCCGGTCGATGACAAGCGCACCCACGGGAATCGACACGGCCGCCGCTTCGGCCACCGCTGGCGTGGCGGCGGTGGGTGCGGGTACCGGACTGGCGCGCTGTACCGTCGCATCGGTGGCGGCAATCAGCCCGGCGCCAAAAGCCTGCGCCATCTGATCGGCGTTGCCGCCACGCACCGCCACCGGGTTCAGGCGGTGCTGACGCAACAGGTCCACAAGGGATGGAATGTCGAGCTGGGCACCGGGCTGGGCCACCTGCAGAGGGAAGAGATCCAGGACCAGGGGATCCTGATCGAAGAAATCGGGCACATCACCAAAACGCTGGGCAAATTCAATGCGCAGCTGTGCAAGATCGGCCGACTTGAGCAGCAAGGCCACCAGCGGCAAGTTGGCGCTCTTGATCTCAAACGTGGTGGGCGCGTTGGCGGTGAGGGCAACGGACATGTGAGGGGCGGTCTCGGGGTGCGGTAGCGCCCCGGCAGGGCCACTACACAGGATCTCGTTATAGCAAGAAAGGGACCTGCTCAGCAGCTCACGATCTTAACAGTGGGGTGCCCGCCACTTGTGTACAGCTGTAACCGCGCCTGCACGCCGGGTGCATACTGTGGGGCGTATGAAAAGCACCCCCGATCTGACGGTGTCGCGGTGGGCCCGGACCGGGCTGTGGCTTCGCATGACACGTCCCCTTTTTCTGCTCCTGACCGTGGTGGCCTGCGTGCTGGGCACCGCCACGGCAGCGGCCTGCGGATGTGGGTTGGACCTGTCGCTGGCCGCAGGCGCCACGGCGCTGGCGGTGCTGGCGCACGCGGCCGGCAATGTGCTCAACGATCTGCACGACGCCCGCAACGGCGCCGATGCGAGCAACCAGACAGGTCTGCATCCCTTCACCGGCGGGTCTCGCCTGATCCAGACCGGCGCCGTGAGCGAACGGCAGACAGCGGAACTGGCGCAGGCCCTGTGCGTGTTCCTGTTGCCCGCCGGCTTGCTGCTGGCCGTGATGACCGGCCCCGGTGTCTTGCTGCTTGGGCTGGCGGGCATGGCGCTGGCCTGGGCCTACTCGGCACCACCGTTTCGCCTCATGTCGCGCGGACTGGGCGAGCTGAGCGTGGGCCTGGTCTGGTTCCTGGTGGTCATCGGTGCCGACTACGTGCAGAGGCGACAGTTCTTCCCGATCCCGGCGGCCGTTGCGCTGAGCTTTGCCACGCTGGTCGCCGCCCTGCTGCTGGCCAACGGATTCCCCGATCGGGCCGCCGATGCACAGGTGGGCAAACAGACCCTGGTGGTGCGGCTGGGGCCCAGCGCGGCCGCGGCACTCTACGGCACCTGGGTGGTGCTGGCGCATGGCTGGCTGGCGCTGAGCGTGTGGTTGCTGATTCCACCGATGCAGGCGCTGTGGGGGTTGCTCTCGCTGCCTGTGTCACTCGCGGCCTGGGCTTGGCTCTGGCGATACCGGCATCGGCCGTCGCGCTTGCGGCCCGCGCTGGCGCTGAGCGCGTCGGCCGTGATGGCGCACGGCCTGGGTATGGCGTGGGGCTTCTGGCAACTGGCCAGCGCCCGCTGAAGCGCGACCCCCTCAGGATCTGCGCACAAGCCTGTGCATAACTTTCTAGCAAGTGAACGGTTATCCACAGATGCAGCGCTGCTTCTCGACTTGTCCCCTTTTCGTGCCGCCGTAAACAGGGCGGCATGCACACGGTTCTGCGCTCGACAAGTGCTTGTCCAGCTTGGGAAAAAGCCGGTTGTGCACACAAATGGCCTTGCTCTACTACTACTGCTAATTTGAAATAGAAGTATTAGAAGAATAGAGCGGGAACCCAAAAAACCCGCGCGCCGGAAAAATCGAGGTGGTTCGATGCCCAAACAACGGCAAGGGCCCGACAGATTTCAACCAGACGGGTTGTCAAAACCGGGGCAGTGAGCTTTTGCGACCCTCAACCGGTGCGATAAGGTGCCCTGGGAGCGCTGTACAGGGTCTGGAACGCCGAGAACCGGACGTGAGAGGATGGCAGCCACCTTCCTGGATGAAAAGCGGCTGATGAGGTCGCCTCGTCTTCCGTCACCTTCGCCCGATGCAAACGGGTTGCCACGCGTTCGCAGGGTCTGCCAACACAAGTCTGTGGATATCTTGATGGCAACTTGATGGTGATCCATGGCACGATGGGTATTGCCTTGGGTCATCGCCTTTTCACGTCGCCCGAAACAGCACCCTGTGCACACGGTTGTACAACGGACAAGTACTTGTCCCGAATGGAAAAACCCACGTTATCCACAGAAATTTGTATTCAGCTCACAAGAAGAACAGGAGCCAGAAGGCTGGGCGAAAAAAAACCGCCCTCACGGGCGGTTGGATCCAAGGCAAACCGGGCCGCCGACTGACTGCTCGCCGGCCGGGCGTCACAAGGTGTGGGTGACGAGCTTGAAGTCCGGGTCTTCCGCGAAGGTCTTGATCTGGAAGCCCAGGCTGCGCATGAGTTTGAGCATGCCGGGGTTGTTGGCCAGCACCAGGCCCTCAATCTCGGTCAGGCCCTTGTCGCGGGCTTCTTCCATGATGCTGAGCATGAGCCGAGACCCCAGGCCCTTGCCGTTGAAGTCGTCGGCGACCACCAGCGAGAACTCGCAGCTCGACTTGTCGGGGTTGGTGATGTAGCGCGACACACCCACGATGCGCTCGCGGTCCGCCATGTCGCCGGCGGCGTTGGCGCGGCGATCGCGGTAGATGGCCACCAGGGCCATTTCACGGTCGTAGTCGATCAGGGTCAGGCGCGACAGCATCGCGGGCGGCAGTTCCTTGAGCGAAGAAACAAAACGGAAATACCGGCTCTCGGGCGAGAGGTTCTGCACCAGGTCCTGCAGCATCTGGGCGTCGTCGGGGTGGATCGGGCGGATGGTGTACTCGCCACCCCCGCGCAATGGCCACACCTGCTCGTAGCGCGCCGGGTACGGCAAGATGGCCAGGTGGGCGTAGTTGCGGGCCGTGGCGGGCGCGTTGTCGATGACGATACGCGCGTCCACCGCCACGGCGCCCGATTCGTCCACGATGATCGGGTTGATGTCCATCTCGCGCAGCTGCGGCAATTCGCACACCATTTCAGACACGCGCAGCAGCACGTGTTCGAGCGCGTTGCGGTCCACCGCCGTGGCACCACGCCAGTGCCCCAGGGTTTCGGCCACGCGCGAGCGGTCGATGAGGCGGCGCGCCAGGAACTGGTTGAGTGGCGGCAGCTCCATGGCGCGGTCGTTGATGAGCTCGATCATGGTGCCGCCGGCGCCAAACGCGATCACCGGGCCGAAGGGGTCGTCGGTGACGAGGCCGATGTAGAGTTCGCGCCCGCGCTTGTTGCGCGCCATCTTCTGGATGGTGACGCCGTTGATGCGCGCGCCGGGCTGCAGCTTGGTCACCGTCTGGATCATGGTGTTGTAGACATCGCGCACGCCCACGGCGTTGAGGATGTTCAGCGCCACGCCGTTCACGTCGCTCTTGTGGCTGATGTCGGGCGAGTCGATCTTCAGTGCCACCGGGTAACCGAGCTGGGTGGCGATCATCATGGCTTCGTTGGCGCTGCGTGCCAGGATGGTCTGCGTGACCGGCACATGAAAGGCCGACAGCAGGGCCTTGGACTCCATTTCGGTGAGCACCTTGCGCCGTTCGGTGAGCACGTTTTCGATCAGCAGACGCGCGCCCTCGATATCGGGCTTGGCCAGGGTCGAGAGCGGCGGCGGCGTCTGCTGCAGCAGCTGCTGGTTCTGGTAGAAGCTGGCGATGTTGCCAAAAGCGCCCACGGCGGCTTCGGGTGTGCGAAAACTGGGAATGTTGGCGGCGGCCAGCACCTCGCGCGCTTCGCCCACCGATGCGTCGCCCATCCAGCAGCACAGCAGCGGCTTGCTCAGCTGGTTTTTCAGGTCGGCCATGGCACGCGCCACATCGGCGGCGTCGGTGCCGGCCTTGGGCGAGTGCACGACCAGCACGCCGTCCACGGTGCGGTCGCGCCCAGCGGCCTCGATGGCGGCCCGGTACTGGGCCGGCGTGGCTTCTTCGGAGAGGTCGATCAGGTCGCTCAGCGAGGCCAGGGCCGGCAGATGGGGTTTGA
>JAGXRS010000269.1 GCA_018335615.1 Hydrogenophaga sp.
CGGCCGAGGTGAGCACCCAGCCGGTACCGGCCAGACCGAGCAGCAAGCCGAAGCGCACCAGCCGTCCGTCGCCCGAACGCCAGAGCTGTACCACCTCTTTCATGCCGACGCAACGCCCGCTGTTGCACGCACGACTGACGTGATACAGGCCGGTGGCCAGGATGGGCGCAACGATGAGAAAGCCGGAAAACGCGCCGGCGAGCAACCAGAATTCGTCACGTGCCAGCCACAGCAGCAGCCACCCGAACAGCGTGAGCAACACGCCGTGCAGCAGGCCGGGCACCGGGTTGCGACGCAGGTCCGCCCAGCCCAGCGCCAGCCACCTCAAGGGTGACGTCAGCGTGACGGGGGCGGGTGCGGGAACAGAAAGCCGGACGTTCATGTAAGGATCCTGAGGCAGTGGAGAGACCCGCCTCAGGCTGTCGGGAGGACGACGGATTTATACCTGCCGCTGCCTGAAGGTCGGTTGACAAATATCAAGCATAGCCCGATAGGGCCTGAACCGCTCAGGCCGCGGCCTGAACCAGGGCGCGGGTGTACGGGTGGCCGGGCGACTGCAGCACCTGGTCGACCGTACCGTGCTCGAGCACCAGCCCGTCCTTCATCACCAGCACGGTATGGGCCATGGCGCAGATGACGTCCACGTCGTGGGTGATGAGCAGGTAGCTCAGCCCGCGCTCGCGCTGCAGGCGTTGCAACAGGGCGAGCACCTGCTTCTGTACCGTCACGTCCAGGGCACTGGTGGGTTCGTCCAGCACCAGCACCTGCGGGCCCACGATGAGTGCGCGGGCAATGGCCAGGCGCTGACGCTGTCCCCCGGAGAACTCGTGTGGGTAGCGCTGCAGCCAGTCGCCGCCCTGGGCTGGGTTCTGGATCAGGCCCACGTCGGCCAATGCGGTCACCACGCGTTCGCGGCGCTGCGCCTCGTTCAACGAGGGCTCGTGCACCAGCAGGCCCTCGCCCACGATCTGCTCCACCGTCATGCGGGGTGAGAGGGATGAAAAGGGGTCCTGGAACACGACCTGGATACGCTGGCGCAGGGCCCGGGCACTGCCGTTCTGCGCCGCCTGTCGCCAGTCGGTGCCGGTCACGCTCAGCCGCCCCTGGTGGGGCAGCAGGCCCAGCGCAGCCAGTGCCAGCGTGGACTTGCCGGAGCCCGACTCGCCGATGACGCCCAGGGTCTGACCCGGCAGCAGGTCCATGTCGGCACCCTGCACGGCGACGTATTCGCCCTTGCGGAACCACCCCTTCAGGCCCGGCAGGGGCACCGGGTAGCTCACGCGCAGCGCCCGCGCCTGCAACACCGGCACGGCGTCGGCAGTCCGGTCGGTCACTTCCACCACCTGGCGGTCGGGCTTGCTGGCCAGCAGTTTCCGGGTATAGGCGTGAGCGGGCTCGGCGAACACGTCGGTCACCGTGCCCTGCTCCACCAGATGGCCGCGCTCCATCACGGCCACCCGGTCGGCGAAACGTCGCACGAGATTCAGATCATGCGTGATCAGCAGCACGGCCATGCCATGCTGGCGCTGCAGATCCGACAGCAGGTCCAGGATCTGCCCGCGCAGGCTCACATCCAGCGCCGTGGTGGGTTCGTCCGCCAGCAAAAGCTTGGGCTGACTGGCCAGGGCCATGGCGATCATGGCGCGCTGGCGCTGGCCGCCACTGAGCTGGTGTGGAAAGGCCCCGGCGCGGCGGGCTGGTTCGGGGATGCCGGTGGAGGCGAGCAGCTCCACCGTGGCCGCCCGGGCCTGCGCCACCGACAGGCCTTTTTTGAGCTGCAGCACCTCGCCGATCTGGTCACCCACGGTGTAGAGCGGGTTCAGCGCCGTCATGGGCTCCTGAAAGATGATGGCGACCTCGTCACCGCGCACGCCGCGCAGCTGGTGTTCGCTCATCTTCAGCAGGTCGCGCCCCTGCAAAAATGCCGAGCCGCTGACCTCGGCGTTGTGCACCAGCCGCAGCAGCGACAGGGCCGACACCGTCTTGCCCGAGCCTGATTCGCCCACCAAGGCCAGCTTTTCGCCCGCGTGGATGGAAAAGTCGATGCCGTGCACCACGGCGTTGCCGCCAAAGGCCACGCGCAGGCCGCGCACGTCCAGCAGCGCGTTCATCGGTGCACTCATGCGTCCTGCTTTCTCGGGTCCAGCGCGTCCCGCAGGGCGTCACCCATGAAGGTGAGCAGCAGCAGCGTGATGACCAGCACCGCAAAAGTGGACATGGAAATCCACCACGCGTCGATGTTGTTCTTGCCCTGGCTCAGCAGCTCGCCCAGCGAAGGCGTCCCCGGCGGCACGCCCAGACCCAGGAAGTCCAGCGAGGTCAGCGCCAGAATGGCCGCGCTCATTCGGAACGGGAGGAAGGTGACGACCGGCGTGAGGCTGTTGGGTAGCACATGACGCCAGATGATCTGCCCGTTGCTCAGGCCCAGGGCGCGGGCGGCGCGCACGTAGTCGAGCTGGCGGTTGCGCAGGAACTCGGCCCGCACGTAGTCGCTCAGGCCCATCCAGCCGAACAGGCTCAGCAGGACCAGCAGCAGGCTGATGCTGGGTGCGAACACGGCCGAGAAGATGATCAGCAGGTACAGCTCGGGCATGGAACCCCACACCTCGATGAAGCGCTGAAAGGCCAGGTCGGTTTTGCCGCCGAAGAAGCCCTGGATGGCGCCGGTGATCACGCCCAGCAGCACGCCCACCACGGTGAGCGCCAACGCGAAGAGCACGCTGACCCGAAAGCCGTAGATCAGCTGGGCCAGCAGGTCACGCCCGCGGTCGTCCGTGCCGAGCCAGTTCGCCCGGGTGGGCGGCGACGGGTTGGGCGACTCGGCAAAATAATTCAGCGTTTTCGGACCGTAGGTGTTGGGCGCATAGACCGCCCAGTTGTTGCCGCGGGTGATCTGCTCCCGGATGAACGGATCCAGGTAATCGGTGGTGGTCTCGAAATCGCCACCAAACACGGTTTCGGGATAGTCCTTCACCAGCGGAAAGTAGGTCTGCCCCTCGTAGCGCACGATCAGCGGACGGTCGTTCGACAGCACTTCGGCAAACAGGCTGGACACGACCAGCACACAGAAGAGCACCAGGCTCCAGTAGCCCAGGCGGTTGCGCCGGAAACGCTGCCAGGCGCGGCCAGAAGGGGATCGCGAGGTGGTCATGCGAGGCACACCTCATCCAGGGCGCCCGTGGGACCGGCTTCGTCGGGCCACAGGGCGCGTCCCCCCTCAGGGGGGAAGTCGCGAAGCGGCGCAGAGAGGTTAGTCATACTTCACCCGGGGGTCCACCCAGACGTAGCACAGATCGGAAATCAGCTTGGTGAACAGCCCGATCAGTGTGAACAGGAACAGGGTGCCCAGCACCACGGGATAGTCCCGCCGGATCACGCTCTCGAAACTCAGCAGACCCAGCCCGTCGAGCGAGAAGAGGGTCTCGATCAGCAGCGAGCCCGCAAAGAAGGCGCCGATGAACGCGGCTGGGAAGCCGGTGACGATGGGGATCAGTGCGTTGCGAAAAATGTGCTTCCACAGCACCTGGCGCTCGCTCAGGCCCTTGGCTCGCGCGGTCATCACGTACTGCTTGCGGATTTCCTCCAGGAAGGCGTTCTTGGTGAGCATGGCCGTCACGGCAAAGCTGCCCAGCACCATGGCCGTGACCGGCAGGGTGATGTGCCACAAATAGTCGACGATGCGCGCGCCCCAGCTCAGTTCTTCCCAGTTGGACGAGGTGAGCCCGCGCAGCGGAAACCACTGCAGCTGACCGCCAAAGATCACCAGCAGCGCCACGCCCAGCACAAAGCCCGGAATGGCATAGCCCACCAGCACCAGCAGTGTGGTGACGAGGTCGAAGCGGCTGCCTGCCCGCACCGCCTTGGCCACGCCCAGCGGCACGGCCACCAGGTAACTGATGAAGAAGGTCCACAGGCCCAGGCTGATGGACACCGGCAGCTTCTCAATGATCAGCTCGGACACGGCCTTGTTCTGGAAGAAGCTGGTGCCCAGATCGAAACGGGCGAACTGCCCGATCATCTGGAAGAAACGCTCGTGGGCCGGCTTGTCGAAGCCGTACAAGGCTTTGATCTGCTCCAGCCGCTGCGGGTCCACGCCCTGCGCGCCCCGGTAAACGGAGCCGCCCTCGGCCGCCCCGCCCTGCCCCGTCCGCGCCTCGGCCAGGTACTGCTCGACCGGCCCGCCCGGCACGAACTGAATCACCACGAAGGTGAGCAGCAGCACCCCGAACAGCGTCGGGATCATCAGCAGCAGGCGTTTGAGTATGTAGACCCACATAAAAGCGATGTTTTAACCGATCAGTGCACGCCAGCCGAAAGCCGTGTCCCACCCAGAACATCGCGGAACTGGCTTTGCCAGGCCGCAGATGTTGCCCCCTTGAGGGGGCTGAGGACTGCGGCTCCCAGCGTGCCTGCGCAGGCTTGGCCAGACCGAAGAGGCATTGGCTCTGACGATGCCGCGGCCTGCAAGGCACGCGCGAAGCGCGGCGCGGGGGGGCTTCACCTTGACCACCAGGTGTCGATGGCCCAGGTCTCGCCCGCCGCGTAGGGTGGCATCGACTCGGGACGGGCCAGCCGGCGCGCGTTGTAGACCATGCGGTGCGTGGTCGCGGACCACTGGGGCACCAGCACATGGCTGTGGCCGATGATCCGGTCCAGCGCGCGGCAAGCGGCCAGAAATTCGGGCTGCGTGGCGGTATTGCTCATGCGAGCGATCAGCGCGTCCACCGCCGGGCTGGCGACGCCGGCGAAGTTGCCAGAGTCCTCTGTTTTCGCGGCTTCGCTGCCAAATAGGTCGGCGTACTCGGTGCCCGGGTTGTGCGTGCCGCCATAGGCAATGGAAATGATGTCGAAATCGAAATTGCGCAGGCGCTGCTGGTACAGCGCGAAATCGACCGGGCGAAAGCGCAGCTCGATGCCCAGCTTCTCCAGGTTGCGCGCCCAGGGCGTGACCACGCGGGCGCCGGTTTCGGCGCTGTCCAGGTATTCCAGCACCAGCGGGCGACCCTGGGCGTTGCGCAGCTGGCCGCCCTGCACCGACCAGCCCGCTTCGCGCAGCAGCGCCTGGGCGCGGCGCAGGTTGCCGCGCAGAGACGACTCACCGTCGGTGCGTGGCGGCACATGGACCGGGCCGAACACGGCGGGCGGGAGCTGGGCGCGCCATGGTTCCAGCAGCGCCTGCTCGGCGGGCGCCGGCGTGCCCGTGGGTGCGCAGTCGGTGTTGCCGAACAGACCCTGAACGCGCTGGTAGGCGCCGTAGAACATCTGCCGGTTCATCCACTCGTAATCCATTGCCAGGCCCAACGCCTCGCGCACGCGGATATCGTCCAGCGGGGGGCGCCGCGTGTTGAGCACATAGCTCTGGAAACCGGTGGGCAGCCGGTGGGTGAACTCGGCCTTGACCAGCTCGCCAGAATCGAAGCGTTTGCCGGTGACGCGGCGCGCCCAGTCGCCGGCCGAGAAGAAACGCATGAGGTCGAACTCACCCGCCTTCAGTGCTTCCAGCCGGGCCGTGCTGTCCTTGTAGATCTTGACGACGATGCGATCGAAATTGGCGCTGCCGCGGCGCACCGGCAGGTCGCGCGCCCAGTAGTTGGGGTCGCGCACGTAGGTGATGTCTTTGCCGAAGCGCACCGGGCCGATCTTGTAAGGCCCGCTGCCGAT
>JAGXRS010000270.1 GCA_018335615.1 Hydrogenophaga sp.
TCGATTTCGACCTGCCCGCCGGGAAATGCCTGGCGATTCTGGGTCCCAGTGGCTCGGGCAAGTCCAGCCTGGCCAAACTGATCGTGGGCGTATGGGCGCCCTCTGCAGGTCATGTTCGCATCGACGGTGCCGAAATCGACCATTGGGACCCCCGGCAACTCGGCCCCCACATGGGCTATCTGCCGCAAGATGTCGAGCTGTTTCCGGGCACGATCGCGGAAAACATCGGCCGCTTCGACACGAGCAACCGTGAGGCCATCATCCAGGCCAGCCAGGCGGCACACGCCTATGAACTCATCTTGCGCCTACCCCAAGGTTTCGACACCCGGCTCGGCGAGGGCGGCATCCAGCTGTCAGCCGGGCAGGCCCAGCGCATCGGCCTTGCTCGGGCGCTCTATGGGCAACCCAAGGTGATCGTGCTCGACGAGCCCAACGCCAACCTCGACGCGGAGGGCGAACTGGCCCTGTTGCAAGCCCTCCACGACCTCAAGGCGCACGGCAGCACCCTTGTGCTGATCACCCACAAACCCAGCCTCGTCGGCAGCATGGACTATCTGATGGTGATGCGGGAAGGCCAGGTCGAGCTGCTGGGGCCGCGTGAAGAGGTGCTGGCGCGGCTGACGGGCAGCCAGCAGCCACCCGCTCGGGGCGGCTCCGCCGATCGCCCTGCGGCCCAGACGCCAGGGAATGGGGTTGTCCGCGCCGGGAGCGCTGCATGACGTCGCCGCAGTTCAGCCGGGTGAGGACCCACCCCACGCCGTCGGACAAGCTGATCGCACACCCGGGCACATGGGGTGCATTGATGATCCTCCTGACCCTGCTGGTCTTTGTTCTCTGGGCATCCATGGCTCCCCTGAGCGGCGCCGTCGTGGCCGTGGGACAAGTCAAACCGGAACTCAACCGCAAGGCGGTTCAGCATCCGGAAGGGGGCATCATCAAACAGCTGCTGGTCAAGGATGGGGACCGGGTGGCAGCCGGACAAGCGGTGGTCGAACTGGAGAGTGTCAGCACCGACGCCAACCACCAGCTGCTGCGCGAGCTGGCCGTCTTCGAGTCTGTCAGGCGCGAGCGACTGGATGCCGAACAGCAATTCCTGGTCCGATACGCCGTGGGCCCGGACATCCGGAACCGCTATGGCGATGACCTCGTTTTACCGGCCTATCAACGAGAACTGAAGATCTTCCAGATCCGGCGCTCCAGCCGGGACCAACAGCTCGCATCCCTGGAGGAGCAACTCAAGGCCATCGAAAGAGAACGCCAATCGTTGCAGAGCCAGATCAAGGCCCACCACGAGGGGCTGCGCCTGATCGAGGAAGAACTGGCCATGAACCGCTCGTTGCAAAGCCAGCAGTTCGTGGCGAAAACGCGGGTGATGGCGTACGAGCGGGCGATGGCCGACCACCAGTCCAAGCTGGGTGAACACGAGTCGGCCGTGGCCCGGACGGAACAGCGGTGGAACGACGTCAAGCTGCGCATGGCGCTCATCCGCAACGACTATCAGCGGGTGGCCTCGGAGGAGTACAAGGAGAGCAGCAACCGTCTGGCCGAACTCCGGGAACGGTTGCGCCCGGCCGAGGATGCGTTGCAGCGCAAAGCGGTGACGGCGCCCGTGGCAGGCCAAGTGGTGGGCTCCCGCTTCCATGCGCCTGGTCAGGTCGCGGGGCCTCGGGACGTGCTGCTGGAAATTGTGCCGGAAGGTGAATCACTGATCGTTGAGGCGCAGGTAGCGGTCGATGGCATCAATGACCTGTACATCGGCCAAGGGGCGGATCTGCGGTTCACCGCATTCCGCTCACGCACGACGCCGATTGTCAGGGGCACGGTCGTCTACGTGTCCGCAGACGCGCTGGCCGACAAGAACGGCGTGCCCTTCTACCTGGTGCAGATCCGTCCCGATCCGGCGGCACTGAAGGCCGCCGATATCCCGTCCGTTCAGCCCGGCATGGCAGCAGAGGTGTTCATCCTCACCGAGGGACGAACCGCGCTGGACTACCTCCTCTCCCCGATCACCGACACCCTCAGGAAATCGATGCGGGAACCGTGAGAGGCGGTGCGCTCGACGACAGGGTGATGCACGTCGCCACCCCGTCATGCAACCCCGCCACGGGCGCTACCATCGTCGCATGCAATTCATCGATGCCCCCACCACCCGCGCCGCCCTGCCCTTTGACCGCCTGATTGACGCGCTGCGCGAGCGCTTCGCTGGCGGCTGTGAGGTGCCGGCACGCCATGTGCACGACATCAACAACCCGCCGGGTGAAGACGGTGGCGACGCCGCCAGCCGGCGCATGACCTCGCTACTGATGCCAGCCTGGCTGCCCGGGCGCTACTACGGCGTGAAGATCGTCAACATCGCGCCCGGCAATGCGAAGCGGGGCCTGCCCGGCCTGCACAGCAGCTACCTGTTGTTCGACGCGCGCACCGGCGCCCCGCTGGCGCACATCGACGGCGACGAGATCACCCAGCGCCGCACGGCGGCGGCCTCGGCGCTGGCCGCGTCTTACCTGGCGCGACCCGATGCCCGGCACCTGCTGGTGGTGGGCGCGGGCCGCGTGGCGCAGCTGCTGCCGGCGGCTTACCACGCCGTGCGGCCACTGTCGCAGGTGACCGTGTGGGCACGCCGGCCCGAAGAGGCCCAGGCGATGGCAGCGCAGGTGCGCGCCAGCGGCCTGCCGGCCAGCGCCAGCACCGACCTGGAGGCGGCCTGCCGCGAGGCCGACATGGTGAGCTGCGCCACGCTGTCCACCGAACCGCTGGTGCGCGGCGCCTGGCTGGCGCCCGGCTCACACCTGGACCTGATCGGCAGTTTCACCCCCGCCATGCGCGAGGCCGACGATGCCTGTTTCGAGGGCGCGCGCCTGTTCGTGGACACCGACGAGGCGCTGCAGAAAAGCGGCGACCTGCTCGTGCCGCTGGCCCACGGCGTGCTGCGTGCCGACGAGGTGCGCGGCACGCTCACCACCTTGTGCAAGGGCGTGGCCACCGGGCGCCGGACCGCGCAGGAGCGCACGGTGTTCAAGTCGGTCGGCACGGCGCTGGAAGACCTGGCCGCGGCGGTGCTGGTCTACGAATCCTCGGGCGCGTCGTCCAGGAGCTGAAGCGGCTCGTCGCCCGGGTTGAGTCGGCTGGCCTGCATCTGCAGCAGGGCCAGCAATTCGCTGAACTGCGCGCGCTGCGCCGCGCTGAAAGGCGCCAGCAATTCGCGGTGGATGCCCGCCACCCGGGGAAACACCTCGGCATACAGGCGCCGGCCTTCGTCGGTCAGGAACACATGCACTTCGCGGCGGTCCGAGGGCCGGGGTTCACGCCGCACCAGTTTTTTCTCCACCAGGCGCGTGAGCGTGCGGGAGGTGCGCGCGCGATCGAGCATGGCGCGCTCGGCCAGTTCGGAGCTGAGCACCCCCTCCACATCGGCCAGGCACGACAGCACGCGCCACTCGCGGCGGGTCAGGCCGTAGTCCCGCTCGAACATGCGAACGAACAGCGGCCCGGCCGTGGCGTGCACGCGGTAGAGCCGGTAGAGCAGCAGGTCGTCCTGCCGGCGGGGGTGGATGAGGAGATCGATTTCGGGCATGGGGGCGTGCGGCCCGGCGGTTTCGGGCTCTGAGGGAAAACACCGGCAACGATTGATTTCTGCAATTGATTGTGAATGCCTAGCATCGCGCCTTGCAACGGGTCAGACCCGTTTGACACACATCAACCAGGAGACAGACATGCACCGACGCGCCTTGTGGGCCCTCCCCCTTGCCCTTCCCTTCATCCTGGCCGGCGCCGCCCTGCCGGCGTGGGCGCAGGACAAGCCGGCCCTGAAGATCGTGGTGGGCTTCCCGCCCGGGGGATCGGCCGACACGCTGGCACGGCTGATGGCCGACACGTTGCGCGCCGATGTGGGCAGCGTGATCGTGGAGAACCGCCCCGGCGCCGGTGGCCGCATCGCGCTGGCGCAGGTGAAGCGCGCCGCCCCCGACGGCCAGACCGTGATCCTGCTGCCCAGCGGGCCGATGGTGCTGTTCCCGCACGTCTACAAGAAACTCGACTACGACCCGGTGGCGGATTTCTCGCCCGTGTCGCTGCTGGCGCGCTTCCAGTTCGGCGTGGTCGCCGGGCCCTCGGCGCCGGCGAAGACCGTGCAGGACATGATCGCCCGCGCCAAGGCCGAGCCGGGCCAGAGCAGCTACGGCACGCCCGGCCTGGGCACGCTGCCGCACTTCATGGGTGTGCTGTTCGAGCAGAAGGCGGGCGCCCCGCTCAACCATGTGCCCTTCCAGGGCGGCGGGCCGGCCAACAACGCGCTGCTGGGCGGCCACATCCACTACAAGTTCGACGTCGTGTCCGAAACCGCGGAATTCCACCGCTCGGGCAAGGCGCGCATCCTGGCCGTGACCGGCACGCAGCGCGACCCCCAGGTGCCCGAGGTGCCCACGCTGCGCGAGGCCGGCATCGACATGGACGCCAGCGCCTGGTTCGCGGTGTACGGCCCGGCTGGTCTGAGCCCGGCCGTGCAGACCCGCCTGAGCCAGGCCTTTGCCGCCGCGGTGCGCCAGCCCGCGATGCGCGAGCGGATGCTGGGCCTGGGCTATGAGCCGGTGGGCTCCAGCCCGGCCGAGCTGGCCGCCGCCCAGCAAGCCGACCTGAACCACTGGGCCGCCCCGATCAAGGCCACCGGCGTGCAGCTGGACTGAAGCGGCGACTGCGTTCCCCGCGCCTTCGCGTTTTCAACGGCCCGTTCAACCCCTTTCTCCGCGCGCCTGTCGCGGGCGCTTCCCCGCTTTCATCTCTTTTCTGGAGCCCTTGACATGACCCTCTCACGCCGCACCACCCTGGCCGCCCTGGCCGTCTCGCTCGGCTGCACGCTGGGCGCCACCGCCACGCACGCCCAGCCGGCCTACCCCAGCCAGCCGGTGAAGCTCGTCAACAACTTCCCGCCCGGCGGCCCGTCCGACATCCTGGCCCGCTCGGTGGCCGCCGTGCTGGCCGACACCCTCAAGCAGCCCTTCGTGGTGGAGAACAAGGCGGGCGCCGCGGGCAACATCGGCGCCGACACCGTGGCCAAGAGCACGGCCGACGGCCACACGCTGCTGTTCGGCATCGACACCACCTTCACCATCAACCCGCACCTGTACGCGCGCATGCCCTTCCAGCCCGGCGACCTCAAGCCGGTGGTCATCATGGCCTCGTCAGGCCTGCTGCTGGGCGTGCACCCGAGCACCGGCATCAAGACCTTTGGCGACCTGCTCACGCAGGGACGCAGCAAGAACCTGAACTTCAGCTCGGCCGGCAACGGCAGCCCGGGCCACCTGGCCGCGGCCATGCTGGGCAACAGCACCCCCATCAAGACCACGCACATTCCCTACCGCGGCAACACGCCGGCCGTCACGGCGGTGCTGGCCGGCGAGGTGGACGGCGGCATCCTGGCCACGCCCGGCATGCTGCCGCATGTGCAGGTGGGCCGCATCACCGCGCTGGCTGTCACCAGCGCCCAGCGCTCGCGCCTGGCGCCACAGCTGCCCACGGTGGCCGAGCTGGGGCTCAAATCGCTGGAGCAGGAAGTGCTGTACCTGGTGATGGCACCGGCCGCCACGCCCGACGCGGTGGTGCAGCTGCTGCAGCGCCACATCACGGACGCGCTCAAGCGCCCCGAGGTGCAGGCCCGGCTCAACAGCCTCGACCTGTTCTACGAAGGCACCACCGGCGCCGCAGCCACCCAACGCCTGGCCGACATGTCGGCGCGCTACGGCGCCGTGGTGCGCGCCACCGGCATGACCGCGCAGTGACCCGCCGCGACGCACGGCTTCCTTGAACCCCAGAACCCCCATGAGCCACACCGAACCGACGGCGCCCGGCATGCAACGACCCAACATCCTCTACATCGTCAGCGACGACCTTGGCTTTGCCGACCTCGGCTGCTACGGCGGGCGCGAGGCCCCGTTTGGCGCCGTGTCGCCGAACATCGACCAGCTGGCGGCCGGCGGCCTGCGCCTGACCGAGGGCTACGCCAACTCGCCCGTGTGCTCGCCCACGCGCTTCGCGCTGATGAGCATGCGCTACCAGTACCGTTTGCGCGGCGCGCTGGAGGAGCCCATCAACAGCCGCAGCAAGGGCAGCCCCACGCTGGGCCTGCCGCCGGACATCCCCACCCTGCCCTTGCTGCTGAAGGAGGCCGGCTACCGCACCGCCCTCATCGGCAAGTGGCACCTGGGCTACCCGCCGCACTTCGGCCCGCTGCGCTCGGGTTACGAAGAGTTCTTCGGCATCATGGCCGGCGGGGTGGACTATTTCACCCACTGCAGCAGCAAGGGCGACCACGACCTGTTCATCGGCGAAGACACCCACAAGGAAGTGGGCTACCTCACCGACGTGTTCTCGCAGCGCGCGGTGCAGCACGTGAAGGCCCGTGCGGCCGAGGCCCGCGAGGGCACGCCCTTCTTCCTGAGCCTGCACTACACGGCGCCGCACTGGCCGTGGGAAACGCGCGACGACGCCCATGTGGCGCCCGAGGTGGCGAAGAACCTGTTCCACCTGGACGGCGGCAACGTGAACAGCTACCGCAAGATGATCCACCACATGGACGAGGGCATTGGCTGGATCACCGCCGCGCTGCGCGAAGAAGGCTTGCTGGAGAACACGCTGATCGTCTTCACCAGCGACAACGGTGGCGAGCGTTTCAGCGACAACTGGCCGCTGGTGGGCGGCAAGATGGACCTCACCGAAGGCGGTATCCGCGTGCCCTGGATCGCGCACTGGCCGGCCGTGATCCCGCCCGGCACGGTGAGCGCACAGCACTGCATGACAATGGACTGGTCGGCCACGATGCTGGAACTCGGCGGCGGCCAGCCGCACCCGGACTACCCGCTGGACGGCGTGTCGCTGCAAGCCCTGCTGCGCGACCCGGCGCAGGGCTTCGAGCGGCCCCTGTACTGGCGCATGAACCACCGCCAGCAACGCGCCCTGCGCTGCGGCGAGTGGAAGTACCTGAAGGTGGACGAGCACGAGTACCTGTTCAACATACCGGGCGACGAGCGCGAGCGCGCCAACCTCGCCCACCGCGACCCCGAGCGGCTGGCCCGCCTGCGCGAGCAGTGGCTGGCCTGGGACGCCACGATGCCGCCGATTCCGGACGATGCCACGGTGAGCCTGGGCTACGGCGTGAAGGACATGCCGCAAAGATAAGCGCCCCCGCGCGCCCCCGCGCGCCCCCG
>JAGXRS010000271.1 GCA_018335615.1 Hydrogenophaga sp.
GCCGCCATGCCGTCGAGCACGGTGCGCAGCCGCATGAGCTCGCGCGAGCCGTCGAGCCGAGCCGACCAGGTGGCCAGGCGCGACACCCATTGCAGGCGCGGCAGCAGCCGGGCGATGAAGGCGCGCAGGTCGGGGGCCGGCGTGGCGGATACCGGGCCGGCGTCGCTGGCGGCCTGGACCGCGGCCACCGCGTAGGCGTCCAGCACCGCGCGCACCGCCTGCGGGCCGAGCGGCTGCAGGTAGCGCGCCAGCGACAGCACCAGCTGCAGCGCGTCGTAGATCTGCACCGTGGGCAAGGCCATGCCGGGCAGCAGGCGTTCTTCAAAATCGAGCCGGGCGAACCGCTCGCCGTCCCAGGTGAGGTTGCGCGCCTGCGCACCACCGTGCCACTGGCCCCGGGCGTGAAACGCCGCCAGGTCGGCGCTGGCGGCGCACATCAGCGCCAGGCGCCCGGTCTCGGGCGTGCGGTGCAGCCAGTGGTCGAGCGTGGCGCCGATGTCGCCGGTTTCCAGGCGCTGGCCGTCGAAGGCGAGCACCGGCGGCACCCGCTCGCCCGCGGCCAGCAGGGCCTGCAGACGCTCGTGTTCAAAGGCCAGCAGGGCCTGCCCGTCGGTCTGCCGCACCGCGTGCCAGGGCACGGGCACGCCGATGAAATGGGCGAACAGCCACACGCCCAGCGACTTGCGCGCGCTGCGCAAGGGCCGCTCGGCCGTCTTGATCCAGGTTTTGTGGGGGGTGGGGGTGCTCAAGGCTGTGGATTATCCCCAATCCGCCGCCACCCCCGCCCGGGCGGTCTCACACCGGCGAGTCGATGCGGATCCAGGTGGTCTTGGTCTCGGTGTACTTGTCGAAGGCGTGCAGCGACTTGTCGCGCCCCACCCCGCTCTGCTTGAAGCCGCCGAAGGGCACGGTGATGTCGTCTTCGTCGTAGGAATTCACGTGCACCGTGCCGGCCCGCAGCGCACGGGCCACGCCATGCGCCTTGTTGATGTCGCGCGTCCAGACCGCCGCCTGCAGGCCGTAGACGTTGCTGTTGGCCTGTCGCACCACGTCGGCCGCGTCGCTGAAGCTCAGCACCGAGAGCACCGGGCCGAAGATTTCCTCGCGCGCGATCGTCATGTCGTTGGTCACGCCGTCGAAGATGGTCGGCTGCACGTAGCAGCCGCCCGCCACCGGCGACACCCGCTCGCCACCGGCCAGCAGCTTCGCGCCTTCGCTCTTGCCCGATTCGATGTAGCGCAACACGGTCGAGAGCTGCGTTTCGTCAACGATGGCGCCCATCACCGTGTTGCGGTCCAGCGGGTTGCCCGGCTGGTAGCCCGGCACCTTGGCCAGCGCCTTTTCCAGAAAGGCCTCCTTGATGCTGGCCTCGACGAACAGACGCGAGGGTGCGTTGCAGCTCTCGCCCTGGTTGAAGAAGATGCTGCCCACGGCCGCGTCCACCGCGCGGTCCAGGTCGGGGCAGTCGGCGAACACGATGTTGGGCGACTTGCCACCCAGCTCGGTCCAGGCCCGCTTGAGGTTGCTCTGCCCGGCCATCACATGGATCTGCTTGCCCACCCGCGTGCTGCCGGTGAAGGCGATGCAGTCCACGTCCATGTGCAGCGCCAACGGGCTGCCGGCCTCCGGGCCGTAGCCCGGCACCACGTTGAAAACGCCGGGCGGAATGCCGGCTTCCAGCGCCAGCTCGGCCAGGCGCAGCGCGGTCAGCGGGCTTTTCTCGGAGGGCTTGAGCACCACCGAGTTGCCCACGGCCAGCGCGGGCGCGATCTTCCACGCCGCCATGATCATGGGGTAGTTCCAGGGCACGATCACGCCGACCACGCCCACCGGTTCGCGCGTGATCAGGGCCAGCGCGGTCTGCGGCGTGGGCGCGATCTCGTCATAGATCTTGTCCACCGCCTCGCCGTACCAGCGGATGCAGTTGGCCGCGCTGTTCACGTCCACGCCCTTGGCGTACTTGATGGGCTTGCCCATGTCGAGCGCTTCGGTCAGGGCCAGCGCGTCGGCGTTGGCCTGGATCAGCTCGGCAAAGCGGATCATGATGCGCTTGCGCTGCGCGGGCGCCTTGCCGACCCAGCGGCGGTCTTCAAAGGCCGCGCGGGCCGCGCTCACCGCGGCGTCCACGTCGGCCTCGGCGCAGCGCGCCACCTGCGTGAGCACGCGGCCGTCCACCGGCGAGATGCAGTCGAAGGTCTGGCCGTCGCGGGCGGCGACGCGCTCGCCATTGATCAGGGCGCGGCCGTCGAAAGTGGGCAGGGGGGTCTCGGTCATGGTGGCTTTCAGGTCGTCCAGGGTTCTTGAATGGCACCATGCTACGACGGTTTTAGGGCGCGCAAGGCATCCACTTGCCCCACCCGCCCAGCCATCCATTGCGCGGGCGGCTCAGGTGCCGCAGAAGGTGCGGTAGCCCGCCATCTGGGCCGGCGCCGGCGGCTCGGCGTAGGGCGCCGCATCCGGCTGCTCGTCGAAGGGGCGCTGCAGCACGGCCAGCAGGCGCTCGAAAGGGGCCAGGTCGCCGCGCTCGGTGGCGGCGTCCAGCGCTTCCTCCACCCGCAGGTTGCGCGGGATGAAGCGGGGGTTGGTGGCCCGCAGAGCCGCCGCCAGCGCCGGGCGTGGGCCGTTGGCGAGCCCGGTGCGGCGCGTCCAGCGCGCCCACCAGTCGCCCCAGGCGGCATCCGGTGCCAGCCCGAGGGCAGATGCCGCGTCCTGCGCCGGTGGCAGCGGGTCGCCGGCCACGTCGGCCAGCCGGCGGAACGACAGCGTGAAGTCGGCCGCCTGCGTGGCCAGCAGCGCCAGCCAATCTTTCGCCAAGGCTTCGTCGCCTTCGTCCTCGCCGTCCAGGCCGAGCTTGGTGCGCATCACGCCGAGCCAGGCTGCCTCGTACCAGTCGGGGAAGGCGTCGATGACCGCGGTCGCCTGTGCGATGGCGGTCTGCACCTGGTCCTCGTTCTCCGGCGACTCCACCATCAGTGGCAGCAAAGCCTCGGCCAGCCGGGCCAGGTTCCAGCGCGCCATGTGCGGCTGGTTGCCGTAGGCGTAGCGGCCGTTGCGGTCGATGGAGCTGAACACGGTGGCGGGGTCGTAGGCGTCCATGAAGGCACAGGGGCCGTAGTCAATGGTTTCGCCCGAGATGGTCATGTTGTCGGTGTTCATCACGCCGTGGATGAAGCCCGCGCCCATCCAGCGCGCCACCAGCGCGGCCTGCCGCTTCCCCACCACTTCCAGCAGGCCCAGGTAGCGCCCGGGCTGCCCGATCAGCTGGGGGTCGTGGCGCGCGATGCTGTAGTCCGCCAGGCGGCGCAGCAGGTCCGGGTCGGCACTGGCCGAGGCCCACTGGAAGGTGCCCACGCGCAGGTGGCTGGCGGCCACACGGGTGAGCACCGCGCCCGGCAGGGCGCCCGCTTCGCGGCGGACCGACTCCCCCGTGGCCACCGCCGCCAGCGCGCGCGTGGTCGGGATGCCCAGCGCGTGCATGGCCTCGCCGATCAGGTACTCGCGCAGCACCGGGCCGAGCGCGGCCTTGCCGTCGCCGCCGCGCGAAAACGGCGTGCGCCCGGAGCCCTTGAACGCAACATCGCGCCGCTGGCCATGGCGGTCCACCACCTCGCCCAGCAGCAGGGCGCGGCCGTCGCCCAGCTGCGGCGAATAACCACCGAACTGGTGCCCGGCGTAGGCCTGGGCCAGCGGCTCGGCGCCGGGCAGCAGCCGCTTGCCGCTGAACCAGTCCGCCCCGGCGGGCCCGGCCAGC
>JAGXRS010000272.1 GCA_018335615.1 Hydrogenophaga sp.
CATGAACATCAGCCGAGCCGTGATTGCCTTGCGCAAGCGCGGCTTGATCGAAGAAGCCCGCGATCCCGACAACCACCGTCGCATGCTGCTCTGGCTGACCACCAAGGGCAAAGACCTTTTCATGGCTATCGCGCCGCACTCGGAAGCCCAAAACAAGTTGCTATTTGACGTGTTGAGCCAAGAGGAACTGGTGACGTTTATTAAAACGCTTGAGAAATTGACGTCGCGTGCAGAAACGATCACCCAGGACGACCCTGCCCCAGATTTGTAGCCCTGTGGACTGACGCCGGTTCGGTTGACACCGACCTCCGCTTTTACGCCTGCTCGAGTGGAGCGGACCTCGCCGTTGCGTGAGCGCCGTCGGATGGTGCCCATGCAATAAGTGATTGAAGATCTGCTCGATGGCGCGGGGCGCGCACAGGGCACGACTTGGAAGCTGCGGACAGTCGGCCGTCGTACTTTCTCGAACGATCGGTATAGCCTTCAGCGGCCGTCTCCAACAAAATTGCCAGGGACTTCCTGGGGCCGCGCGGCGACAGCACCCCCAAACGCGCATCCAATCGCCCGTGCCCCGCTCCAGCAAGGCCTCTTCGAACCCCACCGCCCCCTCAAGTCGGACCACCCATGAGAAAAGGGCCCGCAGGCCCTGGACGCGCCGCCGCCGGCCACGCACCCCGACCCGCCAGTGCGACGGGTCAGGGAGGGCGTGATCGGTGCGCTCAGATGCGGGGTTCGCCCCGCGCGTTGACGGTGATGGTGCGCCCCGGCGGCTCGGTCATCTGGGCGCGGTGCGTGACGCCCTGGAAGACGTAGGTCACGTCCCAGTACGCGGGCGTGGCACTGCCGGGGATGCTGGTGCAGCGCTGCACGTCCTGCGTCGTGGTCACCGGGGCGCCGTATCGGTCGGTGCCCACGCCAGAGCCGATGGCCGCACCCGCGACGGCGCCGCCGATTCGCGCAATGTCGCGCCCGCTGCCGCCGCCGATCTGGTGGCCCAGGATGCCGCCGATCACGGCACCGGCCACGGCACCAGGCACGTTGTTCTGGCGCGGCTGCACGATGTCCTCGCGCTCGATCCAGCAGCGTTGCTGGGGTTCGCCCAGCACCGCACGCACCGTCATCACGTTGGCTTCGTACAGCGGTTCACCGCCGCGGCGCCGGTAGGTTTCCACCGGCACCTGGCCGGGGTAGGTGTAGACGGGCGCCGGCGACTGGGTCACGCGGCGGTCGTCATCGCGGTACGGGGAGGCACAGCCGGCCAGCGCGAGGGCCGCAGCGGCCGCCGCGAGGCCCGCCCAGGGTTTCAGCTTGCTTCGCATGGTGTTTCCTCGGTGGTGGTGTGACAGCGTGAACAAATCAGGAACGGCCCGCGGCGCATCAGGGCACCTGTTGTGGTGGAGGTCGGGTCGGCCTGGCAATAAGTCAATGGTAGGCACCCGCCGGCCCAACGTCTGTGCGGTAGCGCGCACAAGCCACCCTGTGGTCGGGGGCGCCGTCCAGGGTGGGTCAGCGCACAGACGCCAGGGCAGCCCGTGGGTACAACACAGCCTGTGGCGCCACCGCCAGCCACTTCCACGCTGTTGCACCTCGCCGCCTTGGCGCGGCGTCCCTCCCGTTCCGTCTTCCCACCCACCGAGCATCCACATGGCAACGCCTCTCCCCACCGGCCTGCACTGGGCCACCGCGGTCTGCGGCCATCCCCGACGCCCTGCCCCCGACGCCCAGTCGGCGGCCTTGAGCGAGCACCTGCGCCACTGTCGCGCACGCGCTGGCCGCCCGGCCCCCGCCACCTCGGTGGCATCCCAACGCCTGCCTGTGCGGCCCGGGCGCGAGCGCCTCGTCGCGCTGTTCGCCCGCGCCGCCCGACTGATCCGCTAGCCGATGGCCAAAGGGCTGCTGCGCAGCCGATGGGCCTGGGTGCCGGAACCGCTCGAACAACTGCTCGACCCGGCACAGGGCCCCACGCAGGAACCCGTGCGAGCCGAGATTTTCGGCATGGCCGGCTTCGAACAACACGGCCACCAGCTGGCCGGGCAGCACCGCAGCGGCCCCGCCCCCTGGCGCCAGGCGCCCTTCGTCCCCCGCGTGGCGGCCAACGCGCGGGTGCTGCGCCGCTCCTTGCACTACGTCGCCGGCCAGGCCCACAGCGGCCAGCCACTCAGCGCGGCGGCGGATGCCCTGTTTGTCGAGTTCCAGCGCGTGGAGGACAACCTGCGCGACCTGCAGGAGCACATGGGGCCCCGTTTCTACGCCAGGCTGCCGGTGCTGCGCGATGCGCCGCTGACGGGCCTGCCGCGCGTCTACAGTCTCGCCTGGGCCTTTCTGGCCCACACCGATGCCGCCTTCGATGAAGCCCTGCTGACCCGTTTTCTGGACGCTTACCAGGCCCAGCACGAGCTGGACCAGCGAGAACTCTGGGCCTTGCCGCTGGCCCTGCGCGCGGTGCTGCTGGAGAGCCTGCGCCGCCTGGCCGACCGGATCGCTGCCGAGTGGGCAGCACGCGAACTGGCCACCTTGTGCGCCCACCGCCTGGACACCCTGGCGCTGCAGGACCTGCAAAGCCTGCACGCCACCGCCGGGCAGCGTGGTGTGGCCGCGGTGTTCCTCACCCAGCTGGCGCATGAACTGGCCGGGGCGCTGACGGCGCTCTCGCCCGAGACGGTGGAGGAGCCGCCCACCGCGGTTCAGGTGCTGCAGTGGATACAGCGCGAGACGCCCGACCTGGCGGCCCTGCAGGCCCAGCACCATGCCGACGAGGCGGCCGACCACCTGAGCATGGTGAACGCGCTGCAGGCGCTGCGCCAGCTTGACATCACCGACTGGCCGGGTCTGCTGGCGCGCAACAGCGTGGTCATGCGCCTCATGCTGAGCGACCGCTGGTTTGCCGCCGAAGACGGCCCCACGCGCGACACCACCCTGCGCCGCATCGAGAACCTGAGCAGCCGCAGCGGCCACAGCGGTGCCCAGGTGGCCCGTGCCCTGCTGGCGTGCATGGCCGGTGGCAGCGGCGACGCTGCCCTGGCGGACCACTGGCTCCAGGGCCCGGGGCGCTCCGCCCTGGAGTCGGAACTGGGCATTCAACCCCTGATGAGCCGCGCCGCCGCGGCCTGGCAGGGCTGGCGCGATCCGGCCACCCACACGCTGCTGATCGGCACCACCCTGGCCATCACCGCCGTGCTGCTGGCCGCCTGGCTGGGCACGGCATCAGCGGGCGAAGACCGGGCCATGCCCGTCGGTCTGGTGGTGCTGATGGGGCTGCTCGCGGTGTGGCCGGCCTCACAGGTGGCGGCGGCCGCCA
>JAGXRS010000273.1 GCA_018335615.1 Hydrogenophaga sp.
CCGCCACGATGGGCGCTTCGCCCGCCGCGTACACCTCGGCCAGCAGCACGGCATCGGCCTGGTTGATCACTTTCACGAAATCCTCGAAACAGTCGCGCGTGCGGCTGTAACGGTGCGGCTGGAAGGCCAGCAACAGGCGCCGACCAGGGAAGGCGCCCCGCGCGGCCGACAGCGTGGCCGCCATCTCCACCGGGTGGTGGCCGTAGTCGTCCACCAGCGTGGCGTGGCCACCGGTGGGCAGCGCGGCCTCGCCGTGGCGCTGGAAGCGGCGGCCCACGCCTGTGAAGGCGGCCAGCGCTTTCAGTACCGCGGCGTCATCCACCCCGATTTCAACCGCGATGCTGATCGCTGCGAGCGAATTGAGCACGTTGTGGCGCCCGGGCAGGTTGAGCACCACGTCCAAGTCCGGCAGTTCGACGCCATTGCGCCGCTGCACGGTGAAGTGCATCTGCGCCCCCACCGCGCGCACGTTGATGGCGCGCACCTGGGCGTCTTCGGAGAAGCCGTAGCTGGTGATCGGGCGGGCAATCTGCGGCAGGATCTCGCGGATGGCCGGGTCGTCCACGCAGACCACGGCCGCGCCGTAGAACGGCATCTTGTGCAGGAACTCGACGAAGGCGCCCTTGAGGCGGCCGAAGTCGTGGCCGTAGGTGTCCATGTGGTCGGCGTCGATGTTGGTGACGACCGAGAGCACGGGCAGCAGGTTCAGGAACGAGGCGTCGGACTCGTCGGCCTCGACCACGATGTACTCGCCCGAACCCAGCTGCGCGTTGGCGCCGGCGCTGTTGAGGCGCCCGCCGATCACGAACGTCGGGTCCAGTTCGGCAGCGGCCAGCACGCAGGCCACCAGGCTGGTGGTGGTGGTCTTGCCGTGGGTGCCCGCGATCGCGATGCCTTTTTTCATGCGCATCAGCTCGGCCAGCATCACCGCGCGCGGCACCACCGGAACCAGCTTCGCATGGGCGGCGACCACCTCGGGGTTGTCGGCCTTCACCGCGGTGGAGGTGACGATGGCGTCGGCCCCTTCGATGTAGCACGCGTCATGCCCCGCGAACACCTCCGCCCCCAACGACACCAGGCGCCGCGTGGCCGCGTTCTCGCCCAGGTCACTGCCCGAAATGCGGTAGCCCAGGTTGAGCAGCACCTCGGCAATGCCGCTCATGCCCGCCCCGCCGATGCCGACGAAATGGATGTGGCGAATGGCGTGCTTCATGACGGCTTCACTTTCGCGAGTTGCTCACAGGCGGTCACCACGGCCGCCACGGCGTCTGTCTTTTGCATCTGCTTGGCCTTCTCGGCCATCTCCATCAGTTGTGTGCGCTGCAAGCCCTGCAGCCTTTGTGCCAGCGCGGCCGGCGTGAAGTCGGTTTGTGGCACCAGCCAGGCCGCGCCCGCTTCCACCAGAAAGCGTGCGTTGGTGGTCTGGTGGTCGTCCACCGCGTGCGGGAACGGCACGAACAGCGCGGCCGCGCCCACGGCGGCGATTTCGGTCACGGTGCTGGCCCCGGCGCGGCAGAGGATGAGGTCGGCCTCGGCAAAGGCCTGTGCGGTGTCGTCGATGAACGGGGTCAGCTCGGCCCGCACACCCGCGGCCGTGTAATTGGCACGCAGGGCGTCGATCTGCTTCTCGCCGCTCTGGTGAACCACATGGGGCCGCTGCGCCGACGGGATGAGCGCCAGCGCCTGCGGCACGGTGTCGTTCAGCGCCTTGGCGCCCAGGCTGCCGCCCACCACCAGCAGGCGCAGCGGACCGCTGCGGCCGGCAAAACGCTCGGCCGGCGCGCCCTGGCGCAGGAAGGCCGCGCGCAGCGGGTTGCCCACCCACTCGGCTTTCTTGAAGACGTTCGGGAAGGCGGTGAACACGCGGTCGGCAATGCCGGCCAGCACCTTGTTCACCATGCCGGCCACCGAGTTCTGCTCGTGCAGCACCAGCGGCTTGCCCAGCAGCACGCCCATCATGCCGCCCGGAAAGGCGATGTAGCCGCCCAGGCCCACCACCACGTCGGGCTGCACGCGGCGCACCACCTGCAGGGCTTGCCAGAACGCGCGTTGCAAGCGCAGCGGCAGCAAAGCCACGGTCTTCAGGCCTTTGCCGCGCACGCCGCCAAAGGCCACCAGTTCGAGCGGGAAGCCGCGCGGCGGCACCAGCCGGCTTTCCATGCTGTCGGGCGCACCCAGCCAGTGCACGCGCCAGCCGCGCTCACGCAGCGCCTCGGCCACGGCCAAGCCCGGGAAGATGTGGCCACCGGTGCCGCCGGCCATGACCAGGGCGCAAGGTTGACGAGAGGTCGACGTCATGAGCGGCCTCCCTTCATCAACTGCCTGTTCTCGTAGTCCACCCGGAGCACAATGGCCAGCGCGATCAGGTTGAGCAGGATGGCCGAGCCGCCATAGCTCATCAGCGGCAGGGTCAGGCCCTTGGTGGGCAGGGCGCCGAGGTTCACGCCGATGTTGATGAAGGCCTGGAAGCCGATCCACAGGCCCACGCCCTGCGCCACCAGACCGGCAAACACCTGGTCCAGCGCGATGGCCTGGCGGCCGATGTGCATGATGCGGCGCGTGAGCCACAGGAACAGGCCGATCAGCAGCACCACGCCGACCAGGCCGAACTCTTCGCCGATGACGGCGAGCAGGAAATCGGTGTGCGCCTCCGGCAACCAGTGCAGTTTCTCCACGCTGCCGCCCAGGCCAACGCCAAAAATCTCGCCGCGGCCGATGGCGATCAGCGAGTGCGAGAGCTGGTAGCCCTTGCCCAGCACGTGCTCCTCGCTGAAGGGGTCGAGGTAGGCGAACACGCGCTGGCGGCGGAACTCGCTGGTCATCACCATCAGCGTGAAGGCAGCCACCACCACCAGCCCCATGAGGAAGAACATGCGGGCGTTGACGCCGCCCAGGAACAGGATGCCCATGGCAATCACCACGATCACCATGAAGGCCCCCATGTCGGGCTCGGCCAGCAGCAGAACACCCACCAGGCCCACGGCCACGGCCATGGGCGCCACGGCGCGGATGAAGTCTTCCTTCACCTCCATCTTGCGCACCATGTAATTGGCCGCATAGATCAGCACCGCCAGCTTGGCGAGTTCGGAAGGCTGAAAATTCATGACGCCCAGCGAGATCCAGCGGCGCGCGCCGTTCACACCCTTGCCGATGAAGGGCAGCAGCACAATGGCCAGCAGAAACAAGGCCAGGGCGAACAGCCAGGGCGCCATCTTTTCCCAGCTGCGCATCGGAAACTGGAACGTCACGATGGCCGCCAGCACGCCAATCGCCATCGACAGGGCATGGCGCACCACGAAGTGGCTGTGCGCGTAGTTGGCGAAGCGCGGGTTGTCCGGCAGCGCGATGGAGGCGGAATACACCATGACCAGGCCCCAGGCCAGCAGCGCCACGGCCACCCACAGCAGCGGCTGGTCGAAGCCGAGTTCGCGCACGGCCACGTCGCGGGTACCGGCGTAGGTGCGGTTGGACAGGCGCACGGGCAGGCCGTCGCGCGAGGAACCGCCGGCCAGCGCGCC
>JAGXRS010000274.1 GCA_018335615.1 Hydrogenophaga sp.
CCCGCCAGGATCAGCGCGATCATGCAGTACAGGCGGGTGGCGCCCAGCAGCGAGTCGCGAAAGGTCTGCCGGTTCAGCGAGCCCTGCGCGGCCGAGAGCAGCAGCGCGCCCACCACGCCCACCGCGGCGGCCTCGGTGGCCGTGGCGATGCCGGTGTAGATGCTGCCGATCACCCCGCCGATCAGCAGCAGCACCGGGATGAGGTGGCGCGACTCGTGCAGCTTCTGCTTCAGCGTCAGGTTCCCGTCGGCGCGTGGCACCTGTGTCGGGTTCATCAGCGCCCAGATCATCAGGTAGCCGCTGAACAGCGCCGCCAGCAGCAGGCCGGGAATGACGCCGGCCACGAACAGCCGGGCAATGGACACCTCGGCGGCCACGCCGTACACGATCATGATGATGGAGGGCGGAATCAGCAACCCCAGCGTGCTGGCGCCGCCCAGCGAGCCCACGATCTTCTCGGCCGGATAGCCGCGTTTGCTGAGTTCCGGGATGCTCATCTTGCCGATGGTGGCGCAGGTGGCGGCCGACGAGCCCGACACGGCCGCAAAGATGGTGCTGCCCAGGATGTTGGTGTGCAGCAGCCGCCCGGGCAGGGCGTTCACCCAGGGCGCCAGGCCGCGGAACATGCTCTCCGAGAGCTTGGTGCGGAACAGGATTTCCCCCATCCACACAAACAGGGGCAGGGCGGTCAGCGTCCAGCTGCTGGCGGCGCCCCAGATGGTGATGGCCATGGCGTCGCCTGCCGGGCGGGACGAGAAAAGCTCCATGCCGATCCAGGCCACCCCGGCCAGCGTGAGGCCGATCCACACCCCGCTGCCCAGCAGGGCGAAGAGGGCGAGGATCAGCAGGGCGGTGATGGCCATGTCATTCATGACGGGTCCCCGTTTGCGGGTGCGGGCGCAGGCCGCGCCATTCGAGCACCCATTCGTCGAGCAGGGCGATCAGCAGCACGGTGGTGCCCACACCCATGAGGATCTGCGGTATCCACAGCGGCGTGGCGTCGCTGCCCATGGAAATGTCGTGGAACTGGTGCGACTGCCAGGCCAGCCGCCAGGCATAGGCCGCCAGCAGCCCCGCGAGCAGCACCGCCACCGTGAGCGACCACAGCTCCAGCGCGCGGCGTGCCGCGCCCCTCAGCCGCCCGATGACCAGCGTCACGCGGATGTGCTCGTTCGACTTCAGCGTGTGCGCCAGCGCCAGGAAGCCGGCGCCCGCCATGGCGTAGCCGGCATAGGCGTCAGTACCCGGCACATGGAAATGCAGGAGCCGCCCCACGATGGAGAGCAGCACCATGGCCAGCACGCCGACCATGGAGAGCGCGGCCAGCCAGGCCGAGCTGGTGTAGAGGGCATCAAGCGTCTTGCGCATGGGAAGGGGTCCACTTCAGGCGACGGGAGGCCAGGCCCGCAACAGTCTAGGCGGCGGCGACCGCCGGCCGGCCGTGCCGGACGGTGGTCGCTGCCAACTGGGGGCGCGCGAAGGATGGCAGGGGTGCTTACTTGCGGTAGGCGTCGAGCATGGCCTGGCCCTCGGGGCCGGCCTTGTCGAGCCATTCCTTGAGCATGGTCTCGCCCACCTTCTGCAGGTCGGCCTTGAGCTGGGCCGAGGGTGGCAGCACCGACATGCCGTTGGCCTTGAGCTTCTCCAGGGTGTCGGTGTTGACCTTGCGGGATTCGGCCCATCCACGGGCTTCGGCATCCGCGGCGGCCTTGCGCACAGCGTCCTGCGTCGGTTTGTCCAGCGCGTCGAAGGCACGCTTGTTGGCGATGATTGCGTTCTTGGGCAGCCAGGCCTGCACGTCGTAGTAGAACTTCAGGTGCTCGTAGAGCTTGCTGTCCACACCGGTGGCGCCCGAGGTCATGTTGGTTTCCACCACGCCGGTGGCCAGCGCCTGCGAAAGTTCGGCCGCCTGCACGGTGACGGGCTGCGCACCCACCAGTTCGGCGATGCGCGAGGTGGCGGGGCTGTAGGCGCGCCACTTGCTGCCCTTGAGGTCGGCGGCGCTGTTGATCGGCTTCTTGCTGTAGATGCCCTGCGGCGGCCAGGCCACGGTGTAGAGCAGCGTCATGCCCTGCTCGGCCAGCTTCTTCTCCAGGATGGGCTTCTGCGCGGCGTAGAGCTTCTGCGATTCCTCGTAGCTGGTGGCCAGGAAGGGCAGGCCGTCGGCGCCGAACATCTGCCACTCGTTCTGGTAGGCGGCCAGCAGGATCTCGCCCACCTGGGCCTGCCCGCCCTGCACGGCGCGCTTGATCTCGGGCGCCTTGAACAGCGAGGCGCCAGGGTGCACCGTGATCTTGAGCTTGCCGCCGCTGGCCTTGTCGATGTCGGCCGCGAACTGCGCCAGATTGACCGAGTGGAAGTTGGTGGCCGGGTAGGCGGCGGGCAGGTCCCATTTGGTCTGGGCCGCGGCCGGGAGGCTCAGCGCCAGCGCGGCACTGGCCAGGGTGAGACTGAAAAGACGACGCTTCATGGGGACGACTCCGGTGGGGTTGAGGACTCGACAGGGCCATGCAATTTGCAGGCCACGCGGCAGCAGGTCCAGCAGGTGCGCCGGCTCTGGGACGTCTGGCACTCTACCTGTGGTGTCACAAAGTGTGCTTGGTGTTTTCCCTGTATGTCAATAATTTGATGGCAAATCGTCATTGAAATACATAAACTGGCGCCAGGCTTTCATCCCGCTGCCCCGTCTGGAACCGCCATGGCCCCTGCCTCTCCCCGCTCTTCTGCACGTTCCCGTGCCTCCGCCAAAGCCGCCGCGGCGCCTGCCGGCCAGCCCATCGTGTCGTCGGCCCACCTCGTGTCCCCGCACAGCGCCGAGATGAGCGAGTTCGAGTTCGGCCTGATCGTGGCGGGCAACGCCTTTCACCGCTGGGTGACGCACTGCATGAGTGCGGCCGGTCTGAAAGACCTCACCGCGCTGGACGTGCTGGTGCTGCACCATGTGTCGCACCGGGCACGCGACAAGCGCCTGTCCGACATCGCCTTCATCATGAACGTGGAAGACACCCACCTCATCAACTACGCGCTCAAGAAGCTGCAGGCGCTGGGCGTGGTGGAGTCGAGCAAGAACGGCAAGGAAGTGACCTACGGGCCCACGGAGGCGGGCAAGGCCTTTGTGGCGCGCTACCGCGAGATCCGCGAGTCCTGCCTGATCCACGCGCTGCGGGCCGATGATGCGCTGAACCACGACATCGGCGAACTCGCGCGTCTGCTGCGCGTGCTCTCCGGCATCTACGACCAGGCCGCGCGGTCGGCGGCCTCGCTGTGAGCGCACCTTCCGCACGGCTCACCGGTGATGGCCGGATTTCCCTTATCTGATCTGGAGTGAATGGCATGAGCGCAATCGCAGACAACCGGTGGCAGTTCTGGATCGACCGGGGGGGCACCTTCACCGACATCGTGGCCCGCCGGCCCGACGGCTCTTTGCTCACCCACAAGCTGCTGTCGGAGAACCCCGAGCAATACGCCGATGCGGCGGTGGCCGGCATCCGCCACCTGCTGGGCCTGCAGGCGGG